>JAJFUB010000012.1 GCA_021372615.1 bacterium
TTAGGGCGGGGGCTCGTCCCCCGCCGCGCCGTTCCGTGCGTGCCAGGCGCGGCGGGGTACGAGCCCCCGCCCTACCGAGGCGCGGCGGCCCCCCGGGAACAAACCGGGCCGAGCGATGTCACAGAAGGGACAACAGCGGCAGCCGGCTGGAGGCGGCTGCGGAAGCATGTGGAGGAGTTTGCTCGTGAGAAACGCAGTCCCTGTGGTAGCTGTTCTCCTGCTCATCGCCCCCCTGTCCCGTGGTGTGGCCCAGGACCGCAAGCCCTGGCTGACGCCCGGCACGCAGGCCGGACAGGAGATCTTCGGTCCCGACAATGGCAAGATGGTGTGGGTGCCCGCCGGCGAGTTCATGATGGGCTCGAACGACGGGCGCGAGGACGAGAGGCCCGTACACTCGGTCCGTCTGACCCGCGGCTTCTGGCTGGGCAAGTGCGAAGTGACCGTGCAGCAGTGGCTGCATTACTGCAAGGTCGCCAAGGTGGTGCTCGGGGCCGAGATCATCACCCCGCTCGAGCACCCCATGTCTGGCGTCAGTTGGAACGATGTCACGGCCTACTGCCGCTTCTACGGCATGGCCCTGCCGACCGAGGCGCAGTGGGAATGGGCCGCCCGCGGGCCCGAGGAGCGCAAGTACCCCTGGGGTAACCAGTGGAACGCGGACCTGTGCTGCAACAACGACAACCCGGGGCCGAACGGCTTTACCTCCCCGGTCGGCAGCTTCCCGAGGGGGGCGAGCTGGTGCGGGGCGCTGGACATGGCGGGGAACTTGGCCGAATGGGTCCAGGACTGGTACAGCAAGACGTACTACGCGACCTCGCCCGGCGTGGACCCGCAGGGGCCGGCGACGGGCACGGAGAAGGTGTGGCGGGGTGGGTACTGCTGGGGCGATGCCGACGAGTGCCGCAGTGCCAGCCGGTTCGCCAGTGAACCCGACAACGACGGCGGCTCCGGCTGCCTGCGAGCGTGCTACGTGCCGTAGCCGGTCGCGCCAGCCGGTTCGTTCCCGGGCCCGTGGACGGCGCGGGCCTGCAGGGCGGGGGCCTGTACCCCGCTCCGACGTCCGTCGCGGGCCTGGCCGTTGGTGGCGGTTCGAGGACGAACCCGCCTGCGCGGCAGCCCTATCGCCCCAAGGGGAGGACTACAAGTGCGACCCGAACTGCTCTGCCTGCTTTCCGTAGCGCTCGGCTTGGCGGCGATGGCGGCCCCGGCACAGCCGTTGGTGCTGGTGCAGAACGGGGCCTCCAGGTACGCCATCTACCGTGCAGCGAACGCCCCGGAGCCGGTGCAGGAAGCGGCGCGCGAGCTGGCGCGAGTGGTGGAGACGGCCTGTGGCGTGAAGCTGCCGGTGGTGGACCGGCCGCAGTCGCCGATGATCTGCCTGGGGGACAATGCGGCGGTGCGGGCAGCGGGTCTGGACGTGAACGGCATCCCGGAAGAGGGCTATGTCATCACCGCACGGGACGGGAATCTGTTCATCCTCGGCCCCGACACCCCCGATGGGGAACTGACGGTCGGCGGGGGCTGCAGCCAGGGCACACTGTTCGGCGTCTATGAGTTTCTGGAGCGGTTCCTCAACGCGCGCTGGCTGATGCCGGGGGAGGTGGGGGAGGACATCCCACCCTGTCGGGACCTGCGCGTCGAGGGGCTGCCGGTGACGGGGCAGCCGGACCATCCGTACCGCTACGAGCCATACATCCAGGAGAAGCAACAGGCGGTGAAGGTGTGGACGCGGCGCCTACGGCTGGGGGAGGCGCTGCCGGATGGACGGCGGGGCTGCAGCGTCTGGATGGCCCACAACCACGTGTGGGACAAGATCCCGGGCCCGGCCGTCATCGAACAGCATCCGGAGTACGCGGCGCTTGTGGGCGGGCAGCGGGTGAAGCCGGCCGACAGGACCTACAAGTTGTGCACCACCAACCCCGGACTGATCCAGGCCTTCGCCGATGGCCTCATGGCGCGCATGGCCGAGAACCCGCAGACGCGGATGTTCACCATCTCGCCGACCGACGGGCAGGGCTGGTGCGAGTGCCCAGGCTGCACGGCGCTTGACGAGCCGATTGACGGCGAGGCCTGGCCGGGGAGCAGGATGCTGCCCCGGAACATGACGCGGCGCATCTGCACCTTCTACAACGCTGTGGCGCGCCTCGTACGGGCCAAGTACCCGGACAAGCTCCTGGGCGGCTACCTGTACTACGAGTACGCCTATCCCCCGCGCCAGCCCATGGCCATGGAGCCCAACCTGTCCTTCGTGATCGCCACGCGGGCGTACTATGGGATGACGCTGTACCGCCCTGAGTTGGCGGCCGAGTTCCCCCGGCTGATGGCCGCATGGAGCGCGCTGCTGCCGGGCCGAGTGGCGTACTATGACCTGCCCACGAAGCTCATCCACTCGCGGGTGGGCTTCATCGGCGCGCCACAACCGGCGGGAGTAACGATCTTCAAGACGATCTTCCCGGCTCTCAAGCAGCATGATATCCGGGGCATCCTGCTGTACGGGGACGAGTGGTGGGGCACCGCAGCGGCGCACAACTACCTGATCGCGAAGCTGATGTGGAACCACAGCCTCGACCCGGCGGCCGTGCGAGAGGAGTGGCTGACCCGGGCCTATGGCGCGGCCGCGGCCACGCCCATGCGTCAGCTCGATGAGCTGCTCGACACGGAGCTGAGCAAGTTCAAACAGAACCCGAACGACTGGCAGTGGCGCTTCCCTGCGGAGGCGGCAAAGCAGGTCTATGCGCCGCAGTTCGCGCAGATTGAGCGCCTGTACGCGGCGGCGCTGGCACAGGTGCAGACGCCCCGGCAGCGGGCGCGGCTGGAGATGTTCGGCGACAACTTGGTGGTGCTGCACTGGAACCTGCGGCATGCGGGACTGCTGCCCGAGCCCGAGAAGTCCAGCCTCTACCGGTCCGACGAGGCCTACGCCCGGTTCGCGGACGACAAGTGCGACAGTGTGGCTCTGATGTGCAGTGGGGCCGATCACGCGACGCGGAAGGCAAGCCTGCTGAAGGCGCATCTGGCGCCGGGGCAGTAGGCGGTGCGGAGGTCCCCCGGGGCGCGGGGCTACATGCTGTCCCAGTCGAGTGTCGCGGCGTCGAAGACCGGGCCATCCACGCAGACGCGGACGTAACCACCTGCGACGGCGGGCACGACGCAGCCCATGCACGCCCCCAGGCCGCAGCCCATCCACTGCTCCATGGAGACGAAGCACGTGACCCCGGCGACCGCGGACATGGCGGCGACCTTGGCCATCATCGCTCGCGGCCCGCAGGTGTAGACGACCTGCACGTCGCCGCGCTGCAGTTGCCCCTCCAGCAGGTCCGTCACGAGCCCCTGCTCGCCGGCCGAACCGTCCTCGGTGGCGACATAGAACTCCTCGCATCGCCCCCCGAACTCCGTCCACAGCGGCAACTGGTCGCTGTTACGGCCGCCATACAGCCCGCGCACGCGGTAGTGGGCCGTCGGGTCGGTCTGCAGCACATCGGCGAAGTAGACGAGCGGGGCGACCCCGACCCCGCCGGCGACCATGAGGATATCCCGCCCGGGCGGCGGGGGCGTGAAGCTGCTGCCGAGCGGCCCGAGCACGTCCACCAGTACGCCCTCGCGCAGGTGACACAGCAGGTCGGTGCCCCGACCCACGTTCTTGATGAGCAGTTGGATGGTGCCCTCATGCCGGTTGGGCAGCATCACCGAGAACGGTCGCCGCAGCAGCGGGTCCAGGCCGCTGCCGACGCGCACATGCGCGAACTGCCCGGGCTTGGCCTTCGCGGCGATCTCGGGGGCGTGCAGCTCCAGGACGCGGTAGTCCTGCAGTTCGGGTCGGTTGTGGAGCAGCTTGGCTTGGAGGTGGTCCATGGCCCTCTCGCGTGGGCGCGCGTGTCCTCACGCGCGCATGCAGGATCACTGCGGGGTTGCTGACTACGTGTCCTGGCCCACCACCTGTTCCTACCCCAGAACACAATGCGGGGACTCCTTGTCAGGAGTCCCCGGCGGAATCATTCGGGCCCCGAGAGGCCCGGCGGTGTACCACGTAGGGCCAGAAGGTCTCCCACGGCAGCGTGTTGACCGTATTATCGGGCTGATGCAGCGGGGAGTCAAGGCCGGATTTCCCGCCGCAGCGGGGGAGCGAGGGGTAGGCGGAATGCCGCTGGCACACAGCGCCGCGAGCAGGCGCTCTGCCCCCACAACCGACAGCTCCCCTCGCACGTGACCCGTCAGCGCCCAGGCCTCTGGAAGAGCCTGCAATGACCGCAGTAGTTTGTGCCGCCCATGTCCCCGCGATGGGGCGACTTCGTGGCCCTGGCAGCACGATGTCGGGCAACACCCGTTCCCACTATCCCCCTGCGTTGCACACTGGGCAGCCGTAGTATGCGCGCCCGTTGCACATGGGGCATGTATAGCTCTGCCTGCCGTTGCAGATTGGGCATGTATACTGGCGTGCACCGTTG
The DNA here is from genome assembly GCA_021372615.1 of bacterium. Lineage (NCBI taxonomy): Bacteria > bacterium. The sequence goes on from JAJFUB010000012.1 coordinate 4,446, forward strand.
CATATTGGGCAGACATAGTAGCCCTTGCCCTGGCACATGATGCAGGAACCGCCTCGTGCTCCGCAGAACTGACACCGGATGTAGCCATTGGTGCAGGACTGGCAGCGGGTGACGCCGTTCTGGCAGAAGCCGCAGGCAGTAACCCCGTTGTCGCAGAATGTGCAGCGGACGTAGCGCGAGCCACTACACGACCAACACACTGCACCGACCGAACTCGCAGACGGTGCCACCTGCCTAGTCGGGGGTTGCGCCTGAGTGGCTGGCCGCGAGGTCTGCGCGGGCGTCGTTCCGCGGTAGCCCTGAGAGGGGGGTGTCACCGGCTGGACAGGCCTTCGAGGAGACGAGGTCCGAGACGTCCCGCTCTGCGGCTCCACATGCGCCGATGAAGACGCGCCGATGACGGCGAGAGTCACAATCCCCACGACTCCTACGAAGACGATGACGCCGCAGCCGACTAAGCAGCCAAAAGGCAGGCCTATCCCCGCCATGATGCCGCTAAGAAGGCCTGCTGGCGGCGTCAGTGCTCGCGGCTCAGTCGGTCCCGGATCCGTGGGAGGCGCGGACTCGCGCGGTTCAGGCTCCTTTGGGTATGCTGGCGCGAGTCCCTCCTTCTCGCCCCCCGTTGCCGCGTCACGCTGGCGAAGCTGCCGTATGGTCCTCTGGTCTACCTTCCTTGCCATATCACACCCCCGGCTCAGGTTGGTTACGTCTTCCGGTACGCGCCACCTATGGGGAGGCCTGTGGGGTCGTGGACCCCGCAGTGGTCCCAATAACGGCGATTACGGCAATCCACGCTATGGTGAGTCCCGCGCCAACCGCCAGCGTGATCCAGATGTACCTACTGCGGACTGCAGGCTTGCTTCGCTGCTGGAACCATATGAACAACGAGATCACCCCTGCTGCTAGCAGCGGGGCGAAGTAGCACGCAAACAGGGAGAGGCCCAGGCCAGCCAGCAGTATGAAGGGTACCAATGCACACCCGACAGGCCCCCCGAGCACCAGCAACCACGGCCACCACGGTTGCGCTGCCGGCTGGGGATAGGTCGCCTGCGGCGCCACCTGAACGCCCTCGGGACACGACTGAGGGCGAACGATCGAGCCGGCTTGGGGCATGTACCCGGGGCCCGTGTGCGGCGCAGGCTTTGTGGGGAGAACCGGTGGGTAGGGGCTGGTGGGAGCAGTCCCCGGTGCAGCCGGGGACCCGTCATCCGGCCCAAGCTGGAGTTCGGGGTACTCGTCGTCAAGAGTGACGTCTAGGACGGCCTCGCTTGACTGCACTGCCGCTCCACATTTCGGACACTTCATGTCCAGTGGAGGTATATCAAAGCCGCACTTCTTGCAGTACACGCGCTCACCCCCTTCGGTCTGCCCTGTGACAGGCCTGTTTCGGCGGCATGACTCTTCTACAGCGCCTTCCCCAGCCCCTTCCCCGCCAACACCCGTTTGACGATGCCGGCCACGCGCTGGCGTGCTTCGTCGAGCTTGTCGCGCGCCACCAGCGTCTCCGCCCGGCTCCGCGCGACCAGCTTGTCCAGCCGCCGCTGCAGCTTGCGGACCTCGTCCGGGCCGGTGCTGCCCAGGCTGCGCTGCCGCTGCAGGCACGCCTGCGGGTCCACGACGCTGACGATCTCCTCCAGCGTCAGGTCCTGGCCGTGCCGCAGCAGGACCTCCTGCACCGCCTCGTGGTCGTCCAGCGTCAGGCCCTCGTTGATGAGGGTCGCCACCAGCGAGCCGACGATCTCATGGCACGTGCGGAAGGGCAGGCCGCGCTCGGCCACCAGGAAGTTCGCCAGCTCCGTGGCGGTGGCGAAGTTCTGCCCCACCATCTGGCGCATCCGGTCGGTGTTGAAGGTGACGGTGTCCACCATCGCCTTGACGGCCAGCAGCGTCAGCTCCAGCGTGTCGAGCGCCTCCCACAGGGGGGGCTTGTCCTCCTGCAGGTCGCGGTTGTAGCCGCTGGGCAGGCCCTTCATCAGCGTCAGGATCTGCATGAGTCGGCCGTACACGATGCCCACCTTGCCGCGCGTCAGTTCGGCGATGCAGGGATTCTTCTTCTGCGGCATGATGGAGCTGCCGGAGGCGTAGGCGTCGTCCATCTCCAGGATGCGGTACTCCCACGTGGACCAGACGACGAACTCCTCGGCCAGCTTGGAGAGGTTGGCCATGAGGATCGCCAGCGCCGCAATGGCCTCGGCGACGAAGTCGCGCGAGCCGACGCAGTCGAGCGCGTGCTCCTGCACGGCGTCGAAGCCCAGCAGGTCGGCCGACAGCTTGCGGTCGGTGGGGAAGCTGGTGCCCGCCAGCGCCGCCGCGCCCAGGGGGCTGGTGTTGGTGTGCTTGTAGGCCGCCGCCAGCCGCTCCTGGTCGCGGCTGAGCATGCTGACATAGCTCGTCAGCCAGAACGACAGCGAGATGGGCTGGGCGTGCTGGGTGTGCGTGTAGCCGGGCATGACGGTCTCTTCCTGCCCGTGCGCGCGCTGCAGCAGCGCCTCCTGCAGGTCCGCCAGCTTGTCGCGGATGTCCAGCAGCCGGGTGCGCAGGTGCAGCTTGCAGTCGGTCACGACCTGGTCGTTGCGCGAGCGGGCCGTGTGCAGCCGCCCGCCGAACTCCGGCCCGGCGCCCTGCCGCAGGTACGTCTCCACATTCATGTGGACGTCCTCCAGCTCGGGCCGCAGCTCGAAGGAGCCGTCCTCCCAGGCCGCGCGGGCCTGCTCCAACCACTTGAGGATCTCGCGCAGGTCCTCCTCGCTGATGATCTCGCAGGCCGTCAGCATGATGGCGTGGGCTTCGCTGCCCCAGATGTCCTCGGCCACCATGCGGCCGTCGGCAGCGGTGGACTCGCTGAAGCTCAGGGCGATGTCCGCCAGATCGGCGGCGAACCGTCCGCCCCACAGCTTCTCGGATTTGTTGGCCATGTCAGTCTCCAGTTACGAAAACGCGGACCGGCGCCGGCCCGCGTTCGTGACATTCAGGATGGCGCATCCTACCCCTCGACGATCCACTGCTCCTCGTCGAAGAACCATTTCCCCGTGTCGTCCAGGAACTCCTGTGTCTCGCTCAGCAGCTTCAGGTGCATCTTCTCGGCCTTGACCAGCGTCGCGAAGAACGCCCTGGCGTTCGGGTCGGTGGCCTTGCTCAGGGCCTCGGTGTAGAACTCGACACTCTCGCCCTCGGCGGCGATGCCGGCGTCGTAGACCTCGGTGAGGCCCGCGTCGGCGGCGCCGGCCTGTGCGATCTGGGCCGTAGCCTGGGCGAAGATGGCCTTGATGGCGTCGCGCATGTCGGCGCTGACACCGAGTTCGGCCGGCGGCGGCCAGCCCTCGTTGGCGACCTGCCTGTCGTAGTAGGCCTTCAGGTAGCGCTCGTGGGCAGCCTCCTGCTCGGCGAGGGCGGTGAAGGTGGCCCGGGCGAGAGCATGGTGTGTCTGCGCCGCCGCTTGGGCATATGCCGCCCCGCGCAGGTGCTCCTTCTCCACGCCCAGTTTCAGGATGTCGAGGACATCGTCCATGAGCTTGGCGCCTCCTTCGGGTTGGTCAGGTGCGGATGCCGGCTCCGCCTACTCCTTCACATACGGCATGCCGCGGTGGCCGAGGATCTGGTACTGGAAGCCGTGGATCTTCACGGCCGGCCCGCTCTCGGGCTGCTTCCACTCGATCCGCACCTCGCCCGGCTCCTTGGGGCGCTCGACGATGGCCCGCAGCTCCGGCCGGAACAGGCGGCTGTCGCTCTCGCGGCTCAGGATGTTGATGTTGCCCTTGTAGATCTCCACCTCGTACTTGGCGTTGACCGCCCACTGCGACGACTTCAGGAACGCCGCGCAGTCCTCGGTGACGGGGTGGTACCAACCGCCGTGGTAGACCATGTAGGCCCACTGGCGCTCGATGAGGGGCTTGAACTGGATCTGCTCCTTGCTCAGGCAGAGCTGCTCGGCGTCCTGGTGGAGGGCGAGGAGGAACTTGGCGGCCGGGGCCTCGTACACCTCGCGGCTCTTCAGGCCGATCATGCCATCCTCGAACATGTCAATCTTGCCGATGGCGTTCTCGCCGCACACGGCGTTGAGGTAGTGGATGATCTCGGCCAGGTCGGTCTTGCCGTCCACGTTGGCGGGCAGGCCCTCCTTGAACTCCACGGTCAGGCGGCGCGGCTCGTCGGGCGCGTTCTGGGGGAACTTGTACCACAGGTAGTCGTCCTGCGGGATGACCATCTTGAGGTTCGACACCTCGCCCGAGCCGATCGAGCGACACCACATGGTCAGGTCGTCGCCGATGCCGGCCTTGAAGGGGATGCCGTACTCGGCCGACAGCTTCTTCTCGTCCTCGCGGGTGAAGTCGAAGTCGCGCACCGGGACGATGATGGTGCAGTCGGGCGCGAAGAGCGAGAAGACGTTGTGCATGCGGAACTGGTCGTTGCCCTTGCCCGTGGAGCCCTCACAGATGGCGTCGCAGCCCTGCGCGACAGCGAACTCGGCGACCTTGCGGGCGATGAGCTGGCGGGTCATCGAGGTCGAGACCGGGTAGCCCTCGTAGCTGGAGTTGGCGTAGAGGGCGCGAGTGATGAAGTTGTTGACGAACTCCTGCTCGCACTCCATGTAGTGCCAGGGCACGCCGATCAGCTCGGCCTTGGAGCGGCACATCTCGATCTCTTCGTCGGTGAGGCCGACATTGACGGTGCAGGCGAGGACTTCCTCGCAGCCGTAGTACTCGGTGAGTAGCTTGAGCGCCAGGGCGGAATCCAGCCCGCCCGAATAGGCGACGGCGCATTTCTTCACTTGGGGGATCTCAATGCAGAACTTGCCGGAAAGGTCCATTTCAGTCTCCTTAAGCGGTTACACACTCTTGATGAAGTCAATCAGTGGCTGCCAGGCCTCGTGGTTCATGTCCCAGCAGTGGGCGTCAAACGCCTGGCCGATCTGAATTGTGGCATCCTCGCGCGAGGCGAGGAACGCATGGATTCTGGTCTTGCTCGGGTTGGGGTCGAGGGTCAGCCTGCCCTCTGCCGCTCTGGTCGCGAGACACGCTGCGTAGTCGTCTACGCACTTGCGGGCGGGGTCGTCGCTGACACAGGCCAGACAGATGTCCTCGAAACAGCCCGGGTCTCGGTCGTTCGGCAGGATGAAGTGGTTGATGCGGCGCTCGCCGTCCTCCGGGAAGCCAGCATTGCGGATCGCGGCGACGACGCTCTGACTTGCCGCCTCGACTCCCTGTGCCTCCGCATCGCGCACGATACCCATGGACGTGATGTAGTCGAAGCCCGTCACAGCCCCATCAGCCAGTGACTTCAGGGCCGCGGCCAGCTTCTCGTTGCCTCCGAAGCTCCGCACGTCAACGTCGGCTATCCCCAACGTCGGCAGCACTCGAACGAGCAGGTGCCACTCATCTTGGCCCTCGACGAGGAGAAGCCTGGACCTCTCGCTCGTGAACGGGTGGCGCAGTTCCCACTGATTGATGGCCGCCCCCCCTGCCATCAGCGCACCTCAAACCCGAGTTCGAGGGCGGTGCCCAATGACTCGTGCCCGAAGTCGTGGCTCCTAACGATCCCGTCGGGACCCCGCTCCAGCCGGTGCATGGAGAAGTCCTCGGGATGGTCCGCGAAGGCCTCGTGGGCGGCGACCATGCACTCGTAGCTGTGGGTGGTGGCGAAGAGCTGAACGCCGAACTCGAGCGCAGCAGATCCCATGGCGCTCCATACCTTGTGCTGTATCGAGTAGTGGAGGCCAGTGTCAATCTCATCCACGGCGAGCACGCCCTGTTCAGCCGCGAAGCTTGCCAGCACCATGCTGAGCATGCGTGCGGCTCCGCTACCGAGATGCCCCAGCGGCATCAGGCGGGTACTGCCTGCGAGGCGGACGAAGATGCCAGCCCCGGCGCCGGTGTCCAACAGTTCCAGCCCGGCCACGCGTTCATCGACTGCGCGCATCGCCTCCACAACCCCGTCTCGCTTGCCTGACTGTATTGCCTCGGTGAGACGTGCCGGATCGGCGGCCAAGCCAACGACATCTTGCACCGCGATGAACTGGCTCGGGCGGTTCGCAGCCGGCTCGTCGAATTGCACCCCGACCAACCGGCTCGGGTTACTTCGCTGCAGTACACCTATTGCAGCGCCACTACGTGGTGTGGCGGCGGGTCCCGTCCTCAGCTCCATGCGCACTAGGTCGGGCGCCATGCCAGCCAGAGGCGCCACAAGTGGACGCATCTCCTCGTCCGTCTCGGGCGGCACATGCAGGTCAACGCCACGGCCTTCAGTCAGGGAGACGGTGGTCCTGCCAGCCATCTCAACGACGACGCTGGCCACTTCCCGCCGAGTCGCGGACTGGGCTGAGATGGTGATGGGGTGGCTGGCGTCGAAGTCGCGGAAGAGGCCCTCGAATAGGCTGATGGTCTTGCCACCGGCGACTGGAGCCTTGCGCAGCTTCTCCAGGTCTCTGGGCGTCTGCATGCGCGGCGCATCGGCCAGGATCGCAACAGCCTCCAATACTGCCGTCTTCCCGACGTTGTTCTCCCCCACAACCAGGTTCACTCGCGTGAGTTCGTCCACGGTCAGGTCCGCGAAGCCGCGGAAGTTCTGGATTCTCACTGACTCGTACAACGAACTCGCCTCCTCGGCCTACAACCCCATCTCGCAGTATGCGCAGGTGCGCTGGCCCTTGTGCTCGTGGCACAGCGGCGGCAGATGCGCCTCGGTGCTCGTGATGCACTTGGGGTTGGTGCAATGTTGGTCGCTCGCGGTTGGCGCGGGCGCGGGCGGGGCGTCCTCGACGCACTTGCCCTCCTTGTACACGCCCAGCAGCAGCGCGATGAGCGCCATGCGGACGGGCACGCCACCGGCGGCCTGGCGGAAGTAGGCTGCACGCCTGTCCACATCCACGCCGGGGTCAATCTCGTCCACCCGCGGCAGTGGATGCAACACGCGCAAGCCCTCCTTCCCTGAAGTCATCAACTCCGGCGTCAAGTTGCAGCAGCCCTTGACCGCCAGATAGGCCTCTTCCGAAGGGAAGCGCTCGCGCTGAATGCGCGTCATGTAGAGCACGTCCACCTCCGCGATCGCGCCTGCCAGGTCGTCCGTCTCGGTCGCCGTGCGGCCCGCCGCCCGGACCTGCTGCAGCACGCCCTCGGGCATCCGCAGCGCCTCGGGCGAGATGCAGACGACGTCCGAGCCGAAGTGCGCCATGACCGGGGCCAGCGAGTGCACGGTGCGCCCGTACTTCAGATCGCCGGCCAGGCCCACCTTCAGCCCCGAGAGCGTGCCCAGCTCGCGGCGGATCGTGAACAGGTCCGTCAGCGTCTGCGTCGGGTGCTCGCGGGCGCCGTCGCCGGCGTTGATGACCGGCTTGTCGGCATAGTCGGCCACCACGCGCGCGGCCCCCGCCAGCGGATGGCGGACGACGATGATGTCGGCATAGGCGCTGACCATGCGCGCCGTGTCGGCCAGGGACTCGCCCTTGGCGATCGAGCTGGACGAGGGCTCGGCGAAGCCGAGGGTCTGGCCCCCGAGACGGAGCATGGCCGACTCGAAGGACAGGCGCGTGCGGGTGCTGGGCTCAAAGAAGAGCGTCGCCAGGATGCTGTCGAGCGGGTCCAGGGGCGAGCGCGGGCCGCCGTCGAAGCCAATGGCCTCGGCCATCCGCTCGGCGACATCCAGCACGCACAGGATCTGCGCGCGGCCGAAGTCGGACAGGGATACGAGGTCTCGGCCCTTCAGTGACACGTGGCGGCCTCCTCAGCCTGCATCGCTCGGTTCGACCCCGTTCAGTGCGTCTCGCGCTTCCTGGGCTGCCTCCGCCGCGGCCTGGGTGAAGCTCCCCTCGCGCTTGCGGTAGGCGTAGATGATCCCGCGAGCCGAATTCACGATCGCCCCGAAGCCCTCGGCATCGAAGGACACCGCCACATCGGCAGCCGTGGCGCCCTGGTGGCCGAAGCCCGGGACCAGGAAGGGCGTCTGGGGCACCCGGGCGCGCAGCTCGCGCAGTTGCTCCGGGTAGGTCGCCCCTACGACCGCGCCCAGCGAGCTGTAGCCGCTGGCCCCGATCAGGTCCTGCCCCCACTGCGCCACCAGGTCCGCCATGTGCTGGTAGACGGTCAGCCCGCTTTCCAGCTTCAGGTCCTGCAACTGGCCCGAGCCCGGGTTGGAGGTCTTCACCAGGATGAAAAGGCCTGTCCCGTATTCGTAGGCCTTATTCACGAACGGTTCGACGCCATCGTAGCCCAGATAAGCGTTAATGGTGATGGCGTCAGCGGCCCGCAGACACGGGCCTTGACCCTCGGGTCGAGCCTTCAGGTACGCATCGGCATACGCCTGGGCCGTCGAGCCGATGTCGTTGCGCTTGGCGTCCAGGATCACGACAAAGCCCAGCTCGCGGGCGAAGCACATGACCCGCTCCAGACAGGCCACGCCCTCGGCTCCCAGAGCCTCGAAGTAGGCAGCCTGGGGCTTGACGGCCGCGGCGAAAGGCTCGGTGGCGAGGCAGATGTTGAAGCAGAAGCTCTCCACCCGCTTGACCAGGTCCGAGCCACTCCCGGGCAGGTCTGGAGGCAGCAGATCAGGGCGCGGGTCCAACCCCACGCAGAGACGGCTGTTCTTCCGCCGGACAGCCTCGAATAGACGGTCTGCGAAGTGCTCCGCCATCGGTGCCCTCGCTCGGCAAGGTAGAGCGATTATACATGCCGCGTGAGGGCCTTGTCAAAGCCGCTGCGCGGGGGCCTGGGCCGCCGGAGCGCCCGCGAATTGACGCCCTCAGGGGCCTGTGTTAGACTCGGATCATTGTGACAACTGCAACGTCCAATGAGGCATCAAACTGAAAGGGAGAGCGCCTATGCTGCGGGCTTTCCTGTTAGTTGTTCTGCTCCTGCCTCTGACTCTCGCCTCGGCCCAGCAACAACCTGCCGACCAGCCGGCGGCGCAGCCCCCGACGCCTGCTCAACTCATGGAGGACGCTCGCATCCTCTATGTGGCGCGGACGCTCCGCCTGCGTGAGGACCAGGTGGCCAAAACCATCCCCCTGCTGAACCAAGCCCAGGAGGTGTTGCGGCAGCGTGACGGGGCCCTGGACGACCTGTGGATCAAGTATGAGGGCGCGTTCGTGGCTGCCAACCGGGCTCTCCTGGGCGGCGAGGCGCCTGCCCCGGCGGCCCAGACGGCCCTAGACCGGGCGGTGAACGCCCATGACGATGCGCGGGGCAAGGCGCGGAACAACCTCGAGATGATCGCGGAGCAGATCACCCGCTTGCTCGACCAGCAACAGGTCAGCACCCTGGAGACTCTCCGCCAGGCCCGGGCCGGCGAGCAGGGCCAGCAGCGCGCCAGCGACTCGGCGAGCGTTATCTCCGATGTGCAGCGCTATGTGGTCGCGATGCGGCAATTGCTGCCCGATGAGTACGAGACGCTGCGGGTCGCGATGGCGCTGCGTCTGGCCTCCGAGTTGGTCGCTCCCGACGATCAGGGCTACAACAGCGCCGTGAGCGATGTCCTGCGGCTCATGGACAGCGTGCGCCGCCTCTCGGACGCCCAGTTCGCCCAGGCGGAGCCCCGGCTCCCCCAGGCTATCGCCCGGGCGCTGCGGCTGCCGGAGACGCCGGCCAAGGGCGGGTGGCCGATCAGCTTCGAGGACTTCATGGTCTTTGTCTCCTCTGAACGGACGGTGGCCCTGCTGCAGGGCTTCAAAGCGGAGCCGGCGATGGAGGTGGTCCCATGAAACACCTGCTGTGTGCGATGGCCCTGATGGTGACCCTTGCCGCCGGCGCCCAGACGACGCCGCAACCGCTCACGGCGGCGATTGACCTGCATAGCAATCTCGCTCTGGTCACGGACCTGCAGCCCAACAGCCGCCAACTGCTCGACATGCTCGCCGCGGCGCGGGCCTCCCGCCAGTTGGCTGCCCAGTACGACAGCGAACTCGACCAGGCTCTACAAGCCCGCGCCGACGTCTTCAAGCAGCAGGCTCAGTGCCTGGCGGCGGGGACCGCGGTGCCTGACAACGTGAACGCCTCGGTCGCCGAGTACTTCACGCTGCGGAACGAGGGCCGTCTGAAGCTGCGGCAGGCGGTAGACACGCAGGTGCGGAAGGTGCGGCGGGCGCTGGCGCCCGACCAGACGCGCCTGGTGGACTGGTCGCGCCCGGCCGAACTCAGCACGGAGAGTGACGACGAGGCCGCCCTGAGCGAGATGCGCGACCTGATGGCCGACCTGAATGGGACCATCCGGGCGCTGGAGCGCATCCGCTACCTCATCCCCGGCGACTATGTGACCACCCGGGTGGGCCACCTGACCGACTTCCTGACCGAGTACTACCGGCCCAACACCCCCGAGCTCAAGGACGCCCTGAACTGGATGATGAGACTCACCGATGAGGTGCGCGTCGTCTCGGAGAAGGACTGGCCGGGGCAGGCCCCGTTCTTCGCCGCCCGCGTATTGCAGCGCGTGGGGGCCCTGGGGGATCAGCCGCAGGCCAAGAATCGCGCACCGTACAACTGGTGGGACATCTACTACCTGCTGACCGACCCGCACACACCGGAGTTGCTGCAGCAGATGCTGGCCGCCCGCGGCACCCCGGCCCAGTAGCGGCGCGGTTCGCCGCGTCCGCAGCCACTGGTCAGCCGATCCATCACACCGAGGGAGCACCCATGTCCGAACACCGCTCTGTCGCCGACTGCCGCGCCCGTCTGGCCGAGCTCATCCGCGAGCACGCCCTGCGCTTTGGGGACTTCACCCTGGCGTCCGGCCAGAAGAGCACGTACTTCATTGACGGCAAGATGGTGACTCTGCAGGCTGAGGGGCTCTACTGCCTGTCGCGGTGCATCCTGGACATGATCCAGGACGATGACGTGGCGGCGGTCGGGGGCATGAGCATCGGGGCCGACCCCATCACCGGCGGCGTCGTGACCCTCGCCGGCGCGGAGGGTCACCCGCTGATCGGCTTCCTGGTCCGCAAGGAACAGAAGGACCACGGCACCCGCAAGCAGATCGAGGGCCCGGTGCCTGACGGAGCCCGCGTGGTGATGCTCGAGGATGTCGTAACGACGGGAGGCTCGACACTGCAGGCCATCGCCGCCGTCGAGCGCGAGAAGCAGGCCCGGGTGGTCAAGGTCATCGCCATGGTGGACCGGCTGCAGGGCGCGCGCGAGAACCTGCAGCAGGCCGGCTACGAGTTCGAGGCCATCTTCACCATCGAGGAACTGGGAGTGAAGGCGCCGTAACCGGGAGGCAGCCGGTCGCCGCTGCCTGGGAACGGCTCGAGGGCCTTCGCGGAGTTGTGCCGCAAACTTCCCTGTCTCGCGCGCATGGTGATGGGGAAGTGGGACTTGAGCGGGGAACATACCCACTTCAGCGCCTCGTTCTGTCCAGTGACGTGCGCGGCCGAACGCGTGTCCTCGAAGGAGCCCGCCATGCCCGACGTTCTCATCGTGGATGACGACCCGAGTGTACGTGACCTCCTCACGATGTACTTTGCGAAGGACCAGTTCACCGTCCGCACGGCGGCCAACGGTGAGGAAGCTGTGGCCGCGGTTGCCGCGGCGCGCCCGTCCCTGATCATCCTCGACATCATGATGCCGGGCAAGGACGGCTACGAGGTTTGTCGGGAGCTGCGCGCCCAGGGCACCGTCCCCATCATCTTCCTGACGGCCCGCGACGACGAGGTGGAGCCCATCGTCGGGCTGGAGATGGGGGCCGACGACTACGTGACCAAGCCCTTCAATGCGCGCGAGTTGGTGGCGCGCGCCCGGGCGGTGCTACGCCGCTCGCACGGCAAGGCCGAGGAGCCGCCGCAACAGGTCCTGACCTTCCCGCAGTTCGAGATCAACCCCACCACGCGCGAGGCCCGGGTCAATGGCGCGCTGGTCGCGCTGACGCCGCATGAGTTCGACATCATCTACCTGCTGTGCACCCGGCCGCGGCAAGTGTTCCCGCGCGCCGAGATCATGAGTTCCATCTGGGGCTATGACCCCGACTACGGGGACTACCGCACCGTGGACACGCACCTCAAGCGCGCGCGGCAGAAGCTGCGCGAGGCCGGCATGACCGCCTGCACCGTCGAGACCGTCTGGGGCATTGGCTACCGGTTCGTGCCGCCGGAAAGCTAACCGGCCATGCGGTCGCTGCGCTGGCGTCTGACGCTCACGCACATGCTGGTCAGCCTGCTGGCCGTGGCGCTCGTGGCGTTGCTCACCCCACCCCTGTTCTACCGCTACTACTCCGTCGCCGAGACGCTGCGCTGGAAGGGCGCCGTGGGCGGCCTGGCCAGCGCCGCTGAGCCGCTGCTGCGTGAGGGCGCCGGATCCCCGCACCTGCGCCGCCTCATCAAGACCTCGGCCCAGGTGCTCGACGCCGAAGTCGTCATCACCGGCGCCGACCGCATGGTCATCATCTCCAGCAACCCCGACCACGTGCCCGGCCAGCTCGTGCCGCCCTCGCGCCCCGCGGCCGCGCGCCTGGCGGAATACGCCACCCCCCTGGCCCACGGCACGATCATCATCCGCAAGCCCGTGCCCGGCTGGCAACACCTGCAGCGGGCGCAATGGGTCGTCGTGGGCTTCGCCTCGCTGGCGGCGGCGGTGCTGGCCGTCTTGCTGGCCTACGCCTCGGCACGGGCCGTCGCTTGGCCGCTGGTGAGCATGTCCGAGGCCGCCGGGCGCCTGGCCGCCGGCGACTTTGCCGTCAGTCTGTCGGAGACCGGCCCCACCGAGGTGGCCTCCCTGGCCGCCAGCATGAACCACATGGCCGCCAGCCTGGCCTCCCTCGACGGCCTGCGCCGCGAGTTCATCGCCTCGGCCTCGCACGAGCTGCGGGCGCCGCTCAGCGCCATTCGCGGCTTCCTGGGGGCACTGCAGGACGGCACGGCGGACAGCGCGGAGGCGCGGCAGCGCTGTCTGGCGGGCGCGGCGGCCGAGGCCCAGCGGATGACGCGCCTGGTGGAGGACCTGCTGCAGCTCTCGCGCCTGCAGGCCGGGGTGCTCGAGTTCGAGTTTGCGCCGACCGATCTGGCGCAGCTAGTCCAGGGGGTGTTGCAGAGCTTCGAGCCGCGCCTGCGGGAGCGCGGGGTCGAGGCATGGGTGGAGACGGGCGACGCACCGGAGGTCATGGCAGATGGCGAGCGGCTGGTGCAGGTTCTGGTCAATCTGCTGGACAACGCGCTGCGCTACAGCCCTGAGGGTGGGAGCATCGACGTGAGGGTGCAGGCGGGCGAGCGCGTCCCCGACAGCCAGATGTGTGTTCTCGTCACCGTTCGCGACCATGGACCGGGCATACCAGAGGCCGACCTGGCCGTCATCTTCGAGCGCTTCCACAAGGCCGATCCGGCGCGGCAGGTGGGGGACCAGGGAGCCGGCCTGGGGCTCGCGATCGCCAGGGAGATCGTCCTGCGCCACGGGGGAGAGGTCATCGCCCGGAACAGGGAAGAGGGGGGTGCGGAGGTGGGGTTCTGGGTGCCGGTCACTCAGGGCGACGGCGCTCGCCTGCCTTGACAGGTCCATGTAGTGTGATAGAGTGAGCCCAATCACCCCGGCGCTTCGGCAAAGGGTGCGAGAGCCTGACGCGAGTCAGGCTCTCTGCGTTCGTGGCAGCCCTACTCCACCATCAACTCCAACGCCTGCAGCTCCGCGTGGAGAGTGCCGTCCTCCAGCTTCTTCGCGTACTCCGGCGGCAGCAGCGACCGTGAAGTGCAGTTCGCTACCGCTGACAACTCCATCAGCCTGATCTCATCGGGCCGGGCGGCGCCGGGGGGGAGGTAGTCCTCCAGGGCGAACTGCAGGTCCTCCGCCCCGACCGCATCGCGCCCGGAGAAGATGGCCCGGCGCTGGGCCACACGGATCAGTTCCTTGAGGTCCGCCCCCGAGAAGCCCTCGGTCTGCTGCGCGAAGGCCGCCAGGTCCAGCGCCCCCGCCGGGACGTTCAGTGTTCGGAACGTGACCCCCAGGATGGCCTCGCGCGCGGCGGCGTCGGGCAGCAGGAACGGCAGCTTCAGATCGAAGCGCCCGGCGCGCAGCGTCGAGGGGTCAATGAGGCCGGGGCGGTTGGTGGCCGCGCCGAAGAGCACTTTGCCCTGCCGGGAGTCGTCGGACAGGAACGAGTTGAACATGGCGAACACGCGCCGCGAGACCCCGCTATCGCCCTCGCTCTGCACGCGCTTGCCGTAGGACTGGTCGAACTCGTCAATGAAGACGAAGACCGGCGCCAGTGCATCGAGGAAGTGGAAGAGCTTCTCCAGGTTGGCCTCGGTTGCGCCCACGTACTTGCTGAAGACGTTCTTGAGCTGCAGGAACGGGATCTCGCAGTCGTGGGCGAAGCACTGCATCGTGAAGGTCTTGCCGCAGCCGGGCGGGCCCAGCAGCAGGATGCCCTTGGGCACGACCTGGGTCTGGCCGTCGCGCAGGGCCCGGGCGGTGTTGAGCAGCAACTCCTTCTGCAGGTCCACCCCCGCCACGGCCTCCAGCCCCAGCTTCGTCTCCGTGAACTCCACCAGGTCGCCGATCTCGCGCTCAATGGCGGCGCGCTTGCCGCGGGTGACGGTGGCGGTGGCGACCTTCTCCCGCGAGCGCCAGGCCGTGCGCAGCAGCCCCGCAACCTGCAGCCGCGTCAGGCCGTTGGTCTGCGCGGCCAGCACCTCGGGCGAGAGGTCGAGCACCTCCCCCGCCTGCGGCGCTGCGTCGTGGTTGCGGACGAGCAGGTCGGGGTGGTCGAGCAGGTAGCGCACATAGTCCAACCGCTGCCCGGTGTCGGCCAGGGGAATGCCCACCACGTGCGCCGCGCCGCCCTGGGCGTACAGGTCGTCGGACACCTGCGACAGGGCCTCAGTGAGCAGGAAGACGAAGCTGTTGCGGCGCAGCAGGCGCGGGTCCTGCGCCCAGCGGCGTAGCGTCGTCGCCAACCGCCGCTCCTCGAAGTTCATCATCGGGATGTCTTCGCGCGGGGCCAGCTTGTCGGCGTAGTCAATGATGACAGCCGCGCCATCGCGGGAGAAGAGGAACTCCTCGAGGATGGGGATGGCGACCTCGGGGCGGAAGGCCTGGGCCGGCTCGGGCACGTCCGAGAAGCGCAGCCGCATGACTTCCAGCACGGCCTTGAACTTGCGCTCGTCCTCCGGGCCGGGGAAGGTGATGCCCGAGGCGATGTCATAGTAGACGGCGTGCTTGTCCCCGCAGAAGGCGTGGTGCAGGAAGACCGGGAGGGGCAGGTAGGCGCCCTCGTAGGGGTACACGTCGCGGACGCCGTGCAGCAGGAACACCGAGGCGGCGCCGGAGGTGAAGGTCTGGCGTATCTCTTCGGCCCAGGGGGGCAGGTCGCTCATGGTTGGCCTCGCGTGGGCGGGTTCGTCCCCGAACCCGCAGTGGTCGCGGTGAGGCATGGGCGCGGGTTCGCGGACGAACCCGCCTACTCGGTGACGATGATCGGGCGCTCCGGCGCCAGCGGGTCCGTGCGCACCTCGAACGAGAACAGATACGGGTAGTAGCGCTGCAGATGCAGCAGGTACTGGAGCCACTGTCGCAGCAGCCGTCCGTAGGCCCGCTCGGTGTCTCCGGTCAGATGGGCCAGATCCGACGGCGGCGAGGCCCCCAGGTCCGACCGCGCCGCCAGTTCCTCCTCCAGGTGCTGGATCGCCCACAACGCGTCCGCGAACTCCTCATGCTCCAGCAGCACCGGGTTAGCCAGCAGCTGCAGCAGCAGCGGCTCGTGCTGGCGGAGCAGGTCCCGCAGCATCTGCAGGTCGGCGACCGTCACCCGCAACTCCGGGCGGTGCGCTGCAGCGGCCCGGACGGCGGCCCGCAGGTCGGTCTCCGAGGTCTTCATGTGCAGGCACGGGGCGCAGGCCAGGCTGTCCCCCTGGAGCATCGGCCGGCACTGCGCCAGCAGCGTGCGGCCCAGGTCGGAGAAGAACACGCCGATGACCATGTTCATCTTGTGCCGGCGCGACGCCACCTCGCGTGCGGCCAACATGCGGTCCACGATGATGGTGACGAACAGCACCTCCAGCGGCAGGAAGGCGATGTCGCCCAGAAGGTAGATGGCGATGTGGTGGGCATCGCCGAAGATGAGGTAGTGGACGAAGTGCAGCACTGCCGCGGCGAGCAGCAGTATGGACGACAGGATGAGGATCTCACGCCTGGTCATGGCGGCGCTCCTGGGCTAGTCAACGTAGCGGGTGCCTGCGCCGCCGAGCGTCCTGCGGACGCAAGCCGCAAGGACAAGAAGGGTAGCCTCGCGTCCCGGGCGCTGAAGCGCCCGGCGGTGGGGCGCGACTACGTCGCGCCGGGCATCCTGCGGACGCCAACGGCCACGGCTGCGACCACGACCACGGCTACGGCTACGACCACGGCCACGGCTACGGCTACGGCTGTGACCATATCAGCGAGGGCGGCAGCCGTTCCGTCCGCAGGACGGTTGGCGGTGCGCAGCACCGCCCCTCAGCCCGGCGCTTCAGCGCCGGGGAACAGACCGCCCCCTCACTCCTCCAGGCCGGGCCGCGGCGTCCGCAGGACGCTCGGCCGCAGGCCCCGCCTCACGCGCATGGTCACTTCGTCTTCTGCACCGACAACGCCGCCGCCGGGTCGAGCGAGCAGAAGCCACTGAGCGGGTCGCCCAGCTTGACCCATACATCATCCACGATGCCGCTGGCGGGTTGCTCAAAGACGAGAGTCCACCAGCCGGCGTCCTGGGCGCCGACCGGGATGTCCTGCAGGTCCACCGGCTTGCGCGAGGTGTCGAAGCTGGCGGCCTTGCGCCCGTCGGGGGCGTAGAGCGACGCGGCGGCTGTCTCACCCGGCGCATCCGAGGCCAGCCAGAGCGGGAACTTGGCCACCCCGGCCGGCACCTCGAAGTGCAGCGGCGTGGTCTTGCCCAGCAGGTGCAGGCCCTGATCGTCCGTCCGGCTGAAGACCGCCCACGCACCGTCCTTGACGGCCATGCGGAAGCTGTGGCTGCCGCTGGCGATGATGAGCTGGTAGTACGCCGGCCCGGCGGGCAGCGTCACCGGCACTTCGGCCGACATCACGCCCTGGTCGCTCAGCGCCCCGGCATCGTCGTAGACCTGGTACTTCACCATGCCGCCGCGCGCGGTGATGGCGCTGAAGGAGACCTCGGCGGCCTGTGGGCCCTGCGGGACGATGAGGATGCGCTGGGGGCCGCGCAGCAGGAACGGGGTCAGGGGGGCGGCGGGCACAGTCGGCAGCGCCCCGGCAGGCTTCGCCGTGAGCTTCTCGCCCGCCCCGACGACCTTCGACGGCGCGCTGGACGGCGCCAGCGCCAGCGAGTTGGCGTTCGCCTTCATGAAGGCGAAGAAGTCCTTGTCAGGCAGATAGAAGCTGGACTTCTCGGCTTCAGGCAGCAGCTTGGACTGCCGCAGGTTCCACAGCAGCACCCGCATGTTGTCCCCGAGCAGCGCCAGCCGAGCCTGCGCGTCCGGGTCGGTGATCCTGGCCTCGGCGGCGCGGTAGAGGCGCTCCAGCTCCGGGAAGTTCCTGGCGTACACATCCTGCAGCCGCCCCGGCGTGAGCGTATAGCTCTCCTTGGGGTTGTCAATGAAGTACTTCTTGGTTGCCTCGTCGAGGAGCAGGTAGAACCGCTTCATCTCTGGCGCGCCCTCGGCGTAGCACTTGCTGATGTAGTCGTCGAACAGGCCACGGACATTGGCGCCCGCGAAGTCCTCGCCCGGGTGCCAGGCCAGCCGCGCCAGCAGGTAGTTCATCGGCCCGGCGTAGCCCCAGGCCGGGTTGCCGTAGACGTAGACGCCCTTGAAGCCGTACTGCTTCAGGCGCGGGTACAGGAACTCCAGAATCTCCAGCCCCGGCGGGTTCATGGCTCCCAACTCATTGTGCACGCAGTTGGGCAGGTCGTAGTACGCGATGTTGCTGGTGACCTTCATCCACTGCGGGGCCAGGTCGTCCCAGCGCTTTTGCATGTCGGGCCGGTACAGCGTGAAGCCATAGTCGAAGCTCGGCGCCCAGACGAGGAACACGTTCGGCGCGAGCTTGAAGGGCTTGCTCGGGGGATAGACGTACTGGGCGTAGATGTAGCCGGCCAGCAGCTTCTGCGGGTGCTTCCGGGCGACGATCTGCGCCACGCCGTTGTAGAACTGGATGATGGCGGGCGTCACGGACAGCTCGCCATTGGGGTCGGTCTCATAGAGCGCCTTGCAGCTTGCGCACTGGCACCACCCGGCGCTGTCGGAGGGCGAGAGCGAGAAGCACGTGGCCTGCGGGTTGGCGTCGAAGTACGCGATGGCGGCGTCGGCGAAGGCCTGGATGAGGCCGGGGTTGGTGACGCACAGCTTGTAGCGGCCCGTCGGGGGGATGCGCGCGCCGTTGGCCTCGGCGAACCAGTCCGGGTGCTGGGCGAACGCCTCGGGCTTGATGGCGGTCCAGTTGTGCGAGTGGTACAGCGACAGGCTCCAACCCAGCCGCTGGCGCGCCCACCACTGCTTGCTGGCCTCGGTGCGCTCCTGGGTGTACGGGACGCGGCGGTTGAGGAAGAACGGGCGGCCCTGCAGGTCCTGGTCGGGGATGGTGACAGAGGCCATCTTGGGCACATAGTCGCCGTGCGGGCCAGGCATGAGCCACTGCACACCCAGGAACTTCTCGAGGAACATGTAGGTGGCGTTGCGAGTGCCGGTGCTGGTTCCGCCCTGCGCCGTCTGCTCGCCGTCGGCGGTGTCAGGGCCGAGGAGATAGAGGTTCCGTCCCCGGACAGCCACGCGCCAGCCCTCGACAGCCAGGCCCTCGGTCGTGACCTTGGCTGCGGTCGCGGCCGCATTGGGTCCAATGCAGACCATGGGCTCCTGGGGCTCGTTGACGATCGGGAGCTTCGCACCGCTGACCTTCTCCAGATACGTCTGCAGTTCCGTGGCGGCGGTCTGCACCGACGACGGCGCCTGGGCTTCCACGTAGATCGCGTAGTCAGACCTCCCCGCCGTGACGAGCGGCACGGGGGCCGCCCAGACGGTGGACACGAACAGGACTGCGGCGACGGCAAGCAGGGCTGATCTCACGGATGGGTTCTCCAATCTGAACTGAGACAGAACGAGGGCAGGAGAGAGGTAGTGGCGCGATTCATCGCGCCCATGGCGCTGGCGCGATGAATCGCGCCACTACCTGTCCCGCCCTCATGGCGGCGACTGTGGTCTACTGCTGTTGCTGCGGGGGCGCCTGCTGCTGCGGCTGCTCCTGGGCGGGCGGCTGCAGCGGGATGGCCTCCATGGTGCGCTCGGCGGGCGGGGGGTCGGGCACGAGGCCGAGCTGCCGCTGGTACTCCTGGTACAAGTTCTCGGCCTCGGAGTTCTGCACAGCCGTCTCGACCTTGGCCATCTGGGCGTCGGCGGTCTCGTTGGCGACTGTGGTGCGCGCCTTGGCCTCGGCCATCTTCTCGTCAATGCGCTGGGTCATGCGCTCGAGCGTATCGCTCTGGTCGCCGATGCCGAAGCTGGTCATCAGCGAGGCCATCTGCTTCTCCATCTCGGCGCGCCGGGCCCGGCCAATCTGCCGCAGGGCCTCGTTCATCTGCGCCTTGATGCGCTGCTCGTAGGCGCGGCGCATCTCAAGGGTGCGCTGGGAGTTTTCCTTGGCCGCCTGCCACTGGGCCTCGGTCTCGGCCAGCTCCTTCTTGGCGGTCTCCAGCGCCTGGATGAGCGACAGCGCCGCCTCCTTGGCCTCCGGCCCCATCTTGACGGCCTGCTCGACCTTGGGTTGCAGGGCGGCCACCTGGGCGCGCTGGCGGTTGACCTGCTCCTCGAGCATCTTCTCGACCTTGATGATCTCGGCGGCCTGCTGGTTGAGCTTGGGGATCTGGTCCCGCAAGTCGTCCATGTGCTGCCGCAGGATCAGCTCGGGGTTCTCGGCCCCTCGCAGTATCCAGCCGAACAGCGAGCGGAAGATCATGCGCAGGCGACGGAACATGTCGGGCCTCCAGTTGGGAGTTGGTAGTTTGGAGTTCGGAGTTGGGGGCTGGCCGAGCGCGTGGCTGTCAACTCCCCGACTGACTGCGACGGATGCTCGCGATCAGGCCATGCAGCATCCTGGTGATCTCTTCAGCCTCCCGCAGCAGCTCGTCACTCTCGTCTGCCGATACGTACGCCAGGGCTCGCGCGATATCGAAGTAGGTCTCAAGCTCGGCCAGGCTGCCCAGGGAGATGCGGAGGAAGCGGATGAACTCCGTCCCCCCCATCCTGCCTTGCCCCTCTGCGATGTTGGCCGGTACAGAGAGGGCCGCTGACCTCATCTGCGCGACTATGCCGAATACCTCGTGGCGGGGGAAGCCGCCAGTCAACTGGTAGGTTCGGAGAACAAGCGCCTTCGAGCGCTTCCATACGTCGAGATCTCTATAGCTACTTGGCATGGCGCCCCCCTGAGCGGGTAGCCCCCCAACTCCGAACTCCCAACTCCCAACTGCTGAACTACGCCAACTCCACTCCCTTGAGCACTTCCTCCAGCGAGGCGACCGTTCCTCTTGCTGACGACAGGCGCTGCAGCGACTCCTGCCGCGCCGCGTTCTCGTCTGACAGCTCCCCCGCGCCTAGCTTCACGACCGAGGAGCCGATGGACTCAAGCGAGGCCAGCATGTTCTCCAGCGTGGCCTCGGTGCGGCCGATCAGCACGCGGATCTGCTCGCAGTTGTCCACTTGGCGCCGCAACGCCGCGGCCGCCTCCACCAGTTGCTGCCTGGAGTACGGGTCGGCGGTGGTGGCGATCTGCGCGTCGAGGTGGGTGATGCGAGCGGTGATCGCGACGGTGTTGGTCTGGTTGAGGTAGCGGTGGAGGGAGTAGGCCTGACGCAGCAGACGGCGGATGTCCTCGCCCAGGCCCTGCACTTCCTGCGCCACCGGCTTGAGGAAGCGCCCCCGGATGGGGCTGAGGCGGCCCAGATCGGCCTCGAGACGCTGCAGGGCCTCGTTGAGACGTACATTCCAGCGTCTCAGGCCCGGCGGGGCGTCCCTCATGTCCAATCCCAGCGTCTCCACCAATCGCTCTCGCACCGCCAGGGCCTTGCCCTGCACGACGGCGGAGACGACGTAGAGGATCAGCCCCGGCACGAGCCACTGGGTGCTCACGAACGCGGCCAGCAGGCCCGTCGCCGCGAGGACGGTGAGCGAGAGCGGGGCGATCATCCCGCGCAAGAAGGCCGGTACGCCCGAGCTGGACATGGCGAGTGGTTCACCTCGACGGCATTGTATCACGGCCCGGCGGTCGCGCCAAGCGTGGCCGCGAAGCCCCTGGCGCCGGACGCGCTACGGCTCCAGCAGGATCACCCGGCCCTGGTGCCGCTCCTGCGGGATCGTCAGGACATTGCCCTCCAACTGCAGCGCCTCGCCGGTGAAGATGTCGGTCGCCAGCGAGACGCTTTTCATCTCGAGTCGCTGGAGGTTCAGCGTCAGCCGCGCCTGGCCGGGCACGTCCATCGTGTTCACATCCACCAGCAGGGCCTTGCCGTCGCGCAGGTAGGCGGACGCGAGGTCCGGCGGACGCTCCGCCCAGCTCGGGCTCTGCCAGTACGGCAGGAACTTCGCCTGCTCGATCCCGAAGGCATCCTGCGCCTCGAAGAGCTTGTTCCAGGCCTTCCCGTCGGACCATATAGGCCAGGGCTGGATACCGTGAAGGAGCAGATAGGCGGCGAGGTTGGGCGTGCCCGTGGTGGCGTACTCCCCCCGGAACTCCGGCAGGAAGAACTCGACCGGCCCCATGTTGCGCCCCAGGAACTCCGCGCGGAACATGTCGGGCGACAGCACGTTCAGGTAGTCATCCAGCAGCTTGTTCGGGCTGAACTGCTCGCCATCCAGGATCGTGTGCGTGAAGGACAGGAGCGGCATCTCCACCTCGGAGGACATGTGCACCGTGAGCAGCGGGTCCGGGCGTCGCTCGTAGAAGAGCGTGTACACCCGCCGGATGATCTGCCGATAGGCGCGGATGGGGTGGACCGGCTGCGCCTTGCCCTCTGCGTCCTGGTAGCCGCACGGTGCGGTGCGGCAGCGGCTGGGCCCCCAGCAGTCAATGTAGATGCCGTCTATCTGGTAGCGGTCTATGGCCTCGTTGATGCGGTAGAGGATGAAGTCCTGCCAGTCGCGGCTGGCGGGGCACGTGCCCATCGAGGCATAGCCCATGGCCGCCACATCGCTCGGGGTGACGACACGGTCCGCGTCGGCCCAACGGGCGCCGTAGTACGTCCACTCTGGTACGCCCCCGGACACGAAGTTCAGGTTGACGTACGGCACGGTCTTCAGCCCCTGCGCGTGGCCCTGCTTGACGCGGTCGGCGAACTTGACCGGGTCAATCGGCTCAGGATGGCCGTACCACTTCATGTTGTCATTCGGCCAGACGATGTCGAAGGTCGGCCGGACGCCGGGGGTCATGCGCCAGCCCAGGGCGTCTCTGGGGTATGGGCGCACCGGCGTAGCCATGAACCCGAAGCCGTAGTCCAGCTTGCCCTTGATCTCCGTCGGCTCAGCCAGCAGCCGCACCGTAACGGCCACCTGATCCCCTTCGGGCCTAACCTCGATGGTCGGCCGATCCTTGCTGACGGCCCAGTGCTGCCGGCTCTCGGCGGTCCAGCCCAGCCCACGGTCCTCGTTGCCCAGCCAGAAGTACGGGACGAACGGCGCCGACCAGCCCTCGGGTGTGAGGGCGCCAGAGTAGTTGTTACTCCACTGCATCGCGTCGGCGTGGATGAGCGTGGCCTGCGTGCGGGGCATGCGCCATGTGAGGCGGAGTTCGTCCACCTTGACCGGCTGGGCCGCCTCGACCGAGAGATCGGTCCAGGTGAAGCCATCGAGCTCGACCTGGTGCCTCACCGTGGCCCTCAGGTCGCCATGGTCAGCGCTGCCCGAGAGGGTGCAGAGGGCGTCGGTGGCGCTGTCCACGCGACTGGAGCCTGTGAGGGGAAGCGTCTTGCCGCCGACCACGGCCTCCAGCCTGACCGGGCTGCTCAGCAGCGCCGTTCCCCCGGAGCTGACCTGGCGCAGCAACTCGCCATACTCGTAGCTTCGCCCCCAACACCGGACAGTGGAGGTGTCGTGCGATACCCGCAGCGGCGTCCAGGGCGGCAGGACCTTGTCGCTGATCCCCAGCTTGTTGCCGCTCCAGACCGGCGGGCCGGGCTTGACAAAGGGGCTGGTCGCGCGGGCCACCTCCTGCCCGTTGGCATCAAGCAGGACCGTACGCAGCTCATATTCCCCCGGCGCGACATTGCCGACGGGCAGCTCGCCCTTGCCGACATCGGCGGGGAAGGCGGTGATCGTCGTCTCGCTGGCGGGCTTTCCCTGTCCCTTAGGCAGCAACTCGACGCGCGCCGTACGGCCCGCGCCCAGCTCCCCGACGAGCCCTGCCGCATCCACGTCGAGGCGCATGACCTCGCGGTCGGGGTCCACGCGCGTGTCCACCACCAACTGCGGCTTCCATTGAAACGGCTGGAGCTTGGCCGCAGCAGCGATGCTCTCGGCATCGAGCGGGGCCGAGTACAGCTTCACTTCGTCCACCAGTGTCTGGCGCTGTCGGGCCACATGCCAGGGGTGGTCGCCCAGGCGGAAGGTATCGGCCAGCTTCTCGGGCACCAGTGCAGCATGGGTGAACCCCGTCCGCTGGCCGTCCACGTACACCTCCAGCCGCCGCGCCCGCCACGTCCCGGCCAGGTGGTGCCATACCCCGGTCTTCCAGTTGATCTGCGGGCCTGACGCCGCGGTGTAGTGGCCGCTGTCAGTGCCCATGAGTGTCAGGATGCCGCCCTGGTAGTAGCGGTAGAAGACGAGCCAGCCGGGGTCGAGCGCCTCGAAGAAGACGTGGAACTCGTCCTCCTTGCCGGTCCAGTCCAGCGGGCACACCCACATCTCGATGGCGCCGGCGGCAGCCCGGACATTGCCGGCACTGGCATAGTACGCCAGCGTCCCGCCCTCGCCGCACAGCAGGGCCTGCCCGACCTTGCCAGGCCGGTACGCGGCGGCGCCCTCGACCTTCACCGGCTGGCCGTTGCCGTTGGCCCGGGCGTCGAGGGTCCCGTCAAAGGAAGCATGGAAGGTCAGCGGCGGGGTGAGCTTCTGGGCGAAGCCAGGGAGAACCAGCAGTAGGCAGGCGATGAGGGTTGAGGTGCGCATGTGCGTCTCCTTGATGCGGCGTGCGCCGCTCCAGTACTGACTTGCGGAAGTTCGCGCTGTAATGGGCGGCGGGTGTCGCGG
>JAJFUB010000013.1 GCA_021372615.1 bacterium
GGAAGCCACCCTAACCACGCTCCAGGCGGGGTCCCTGTCGGCTTCGCCGACACCCCGCCCTGACCCGCGAGCGCCGTTCTCCCGACAGTACAGGGTCACACCCGACCTGGATTCCCGGTTCCCCTATCCCGCCGTTCGCCCTATAATGCGGTGGCCTCACCTCACACTCAGCAACCCCGGAGCACAACCATGGCGCTTGAGAAGACCCGCATCGGCATCATCGGCTGCGGCGGCATCATGTATGCGTACGCCACCGCCAAGGACCGTCTGGACATCCTGGACATCGTCGCCTGCGCAGACCTCCTGCCCGAACGGGCGCGGGCGAAGGCGGAGGAGTTCGGCATCCCCAAGGCGTGCAGCGTGGACGAGCTGCTGGCCGACCCCGACATCGAGATCGTCGTCAACCTGACCATCCCCAGGGTCCATGCCGAGATCTCCCTCGCGGCCCTGCAGGCCGGCAAGCACGCCTACAGCGAGAAGCCGCTGGGCGTCACGCGCGAGCAGGGGCGGGCGATCCTGGCCCTGGCCCAGGAGCAGGGCCTGCGGGTCGGCTGCGCGCCCGACACCTTCCTGGGCGCCGGCGGCCAGACGTGCCGCAAGCTGCTGGACGACGGCTGGATCGGCGAGCCCATCGGCGCCAGCGCCTTCATGATGTGCCACGGGCCCGAGCGCTGGCACGCCGACCCCGACTTCTTCTATCACCCCGGCGCCGGCCCGCTGTTCGACATGGGGCCGTACTACCTGACGGCGCTGACGAACCTGCTGGGCCCGACCGCCAGCGTGGCCGCCTCCGCCACGATCTCCTTCCCCGAGCGCGTCATCGGCTCGCAGCCGCACTACGGCGAGGTCATCCGGGTGGACACTCCCACGCACGTCAACGGCCTGCTGCAGTTCGCCGGCGGCGCGGTGGGCACCATCTCCACGAGCTTTGATGTCTGGGCCAGCACGCACGTGCCGATCGAGATCTACGGGACCGAGGGCACGATGGTGGTGCCGGACCCGAACTCCTTCGGCGGGCCGGTGCGCCTGAGGCGCTGCGAGCACACGGAGTGGACCGAGGTGCCGCTGACGCACGGCTACGCCGAGCAGAACCGCGGCCTGGGCCTGGCGGACATGGCCTACGCGATCCGCTCGGGCCGGCCGCACCGCGCCAGTGGCGAGCTGGCCTACCACGTCCTGGACATCATGCACACGCTCTACGAGGCCTCGGACCAGCGCCAGTATGTGGAAGTCTGCAGCAGCGTCGGGCGCCCGGAGCCCTTCCCGGTGGGCCTGCAGCCGCGCACGCTGGACGCGTAGCGAATGCGGAGAGAGGCGGGAGGGGGAGAGGACGGCGTCCTACCCCCTACTACCCCCTACCCCCTCCCTGAAGGGAGGGGGGGACGGCACGGCCACGGCGACGTTGCCGTTACCCTCGACCCTTGACCCTGAACCCTTGACCCCCCGGCGGCAACTGTGCGACAATGCGGGCGGACCCCACCGCCGTACGGGGTCTGTCCCCATTTCTATGGTAGAGGCTGCTGACGGACATGCGCAGAGCACTGTGGCTGTCACTGTGGCTGTGTCTGGCGACGTGGGCGCTGGCCGCGCCCCGGCAGGAAGTGCTCGACAACGGGCTGACCGTGGTGCTCGATGAAGATCACAGCGCACCGGTCGCCACGGTGCAGCTCTTCGTGGGCACCGGGAGCGTCCGGGAGGGGGAGTACCTGGGGACCGGCATCAGCCACCTGCTCGAGCACGTCATCAGCGACGGCAGCCAGACGCGGACCCGCGAGCAGATCGAGCAGGAGCAGGCGCGCCTGGGCAACAACGCCAACGCCTACACCAGCACCGATGTCGTCAGCTACTATGTCATCACCTCGGGGCCGCAGACCCTCGCGGCCCTGGACCACCTGGCCGACTTCGTCTTCCACCCGACGTTCCCGGCCGAGGCCGTGCAGACCCAGCAGGGGATCATCGCCCGCGAGATGGCCCGGGGCCAGGACGACCCCGGCCGCGAGCTGTACTACGAGTTCGCCGGGCTGATGTTCCGCGTCTCGCCGGCCGGCGCGCGGATCATCGGCACCCTCGACCAGTTCCAGCGCCTGACGCGCGACGACCTGGTCCGGCTCCACCAGCGGTACTACGCCCCCGGCAACATGGTGCTGACAGTCGTCGGTGACTTCGATACCGCCACGGTGCTGGGCCACATCCGCCAGACGCTGGCCCCGCTGCCCGAGCGCGTGACCCCACGCGCGGCGCTGCCGTCCGAGCCGCCGCAACTATCGCCCCGCCGCTCCGAGCGCCACCAGGCCGGCCTGTCACGGGCGTACTTCATGCTCGGCTATCCCACCGTCAGCCTCTTCAGCCCCGACATGTACCCGCTCGATGTCGCGGCCTACGTGCTGACCAACGGTGGCGCCTCGCGGCTCGTGTCGCAGCTCCGTGATGAGCAGGGCCTCGTGGATGCCGTCAGCAGCGCCTCGGCCACGCCGGCATACGACGCGGGCTACTTCGCCGTGTCCGCCGAGACGACGCCGGAGAAGGTCGCCGCCGCCGAGCAGGCGATCCTCGCCGCGCTCCAGCGTCTCGGGCGCGAGCCGGTGTCGGCCGCCGAGCTGGCCCGCGCCAAGCGCCAGAAGGAAGCCGACCTCGTGTTCTCGGGCGTGACGACGCAGGGCCGGGCCGAGCGCTACGGCAACGACCTGCTGACCGCCGGCGACCTGCACTTCTCCGAGCGCTACGTCGAGGGCATCCGCCGCGTCACGGCCGCCGACATCCAGCGCGTCGCCCGCCGCTACTTCATCCCCGCCCACTACAACTTTGCGCTCCTCGCGCCCCCCGAGGCATCACCGACGGCCGCCACGCCGTCTGCCCAAGCCCCGTCCGCGAGCGCCGCCGCGAGCATCCACGAGGCGAGGCTGAGCAACGGCCTCCGGCTGCTCGTGCAAGAGAACCACGCCGTACCGGTCGTGAACTTCTTCGCGGCCGCCCCCGGCGGCCTGCGCTACGAGTCCGAGCGCAACGCCGGCCTCACCAGCCTGATGTCCGCGATGCTCGTGCGGGGCACCAGGACCCGCAGCCGCCTGCAGATCGCCCAGGCGCTCGAGAACGTCGGCGGGGTGCTGTCGCCGTACTCGGGCCGCAACAGCTTCGGCGTGTCGGCACAGGTCCGCAGCGAGGACCTGCCCCTCGCCCTGACCCTCGCCGCCGACGTGCTGGCCCACCCGACCTTCCCGGAGGAGGAACTGCAGCAGCAGAAGCAACTGCAGCTTGCCGCCCTCGCGGCGCGGGCCGATGACGTGGACACCTGGGCCAGCGACCTGATGCTCCAGACGCTCTTTGCGCAGTACCCGTACCGCACCCCCACTGCTGGAAAAAGAGAGAGTGTCGAGCGCCTGACGCGCCAGGACCTGCTGTCCTTCCACCAGGCCCTCGTCCGGCCCGAGACGATGGTGCTCGCCATCTTCGGTGACACGACCCCGGCGCAGGCCCAGGCCCTCGCCGAGCGCGCGTTCGGGCAGATGCAGGGCCATGGCGCCACGCTGCAGCCAGCGCCCGCCGAGCCGCCCCCGGCCGAGCCGCGCGTCCAGACCGTCGCCCGCGCCCAGCAGCAGGCAATCATCACCTACGGCTTCCGGGCCGGGACCGTGACCGACGCGAGCCGCTACGCGCGGGATGTGATGACCGCGGTGTTCGCCGGCCTGGGCTACCCGGGCGGGCGGCTGCACACCGCGCTGCGCGGCGCCCAGCTCGTCTACGCCACGTGGGCGTACGCCGTGCCCGGCCCCGACACCGGCTTCTATGTGATCTACGCGGGCACCGCCCCCGAGAAGGCCGCTGCGGCGCAGCAGCGGATCGAGCAGCTCGTCCGCGAGCTACAGGCCCAGCCGCCGACCGCCGAGGAGCTGGCCCTCGCCAAGACCGTGGCCATCGCCAACCACGCCGTCGGCCTCGAGAGCAGCGGCGACCGCGCGCAGGCGGTGGCTCTCGACGTGCTGTACGGCCTCGGCCCCGGCGAGATCTTCCGCTATGCCGATGAGATCAACAAGGTGACGGCCGCGCAGGTCCAGGAGCAGGCCCGCACGATCCTCGACTGGCCCCACCGGGTGCAGATCGTCACCACACCGCAGCAGGACCGTCCCTGAGCGCCCTGACCTGTGGAGGTTGCCCCCATGCACACCAACGCGACGTTCCCGGCCATCGTGCCCGAAGAGATCCATCACGTCATCTCCGCCATCTCGCCCGCGCAGGTCGAGGCCCTGATGCAGGCCATCACCGACGCCGACGGGGTGTTCGTGTGCGGCGCCGGCCGCAGCCTGCTGATGATGCAGGCCTTCGCCATGCGCCTGGTGCACCTGGGGATGCAGGCCTACGTCGTGGGCGAGACCATCACGCCGGCCATCGGGCCGGGGCATCTGCTCATCGCCGGCACCGGCTCGGGCCAGACGCGCATCACGCTGGCCATGCTCGAAGCCGCCCAGGCCCGCGAAGCCAAGATCGCCGCCCTGACCGCGCACCCGCAGTCGCCGATCGGCCTCGCCGCCGACCTGGTGGTCGAGATCCCCACACCCGTGACCGTCGCCCGGGGCGTCGTCCGGGCCAGCGTCCAGCCCCCCGGCTCATTATTCGAGCAGTGCCTGCTCGTGTTGTGTGATACAATGGTAATGATGTTCATGCAGCGGCTCGGCGTGACGGAAGAGCAGATGCGCGACCGCCACACCAAGCTCGAATAGCCCGCGGGGGATGGGCCCCGGTCACTGCACCGCCATCGCAGCCCTATCCGCAGAAAAAAAAGAGAAGAGCACACCTGTCGTGAAGTGGATCATCTATTCCCTGATTGCCTTGCTGTTGGTCCTCGCCGTAGCCGCCGGAGCCCTGAGCGTCAGCACCAGCCAGTTCCGCAAGAGCGATGTCATTGCCCAGCACGTCACCATCGCCGGGGTGGACGTGGGCAAGCTCACGAACGCGGAGGCACGGCAGAAGCTCGAGGCCGAGTGGTTGCCGACGCTGCCGCAGACCGTGTCGGTAGAGGTGGGGGGAGAGACACGCAAGCTATCCTGTGACAAGCTCGGCCGCCAGCCTCAGATCGAGCAGGCCGTCGCGCAGGCCTGGCGTGTCGGCCGCGAGGGCGGCCTCATCGCGCAGTTGGCTACTCGCCTGCGCATGATGAGGTCGGCGCTGGACATCCCGGTCAAAATCACGGTGGACGAGACGGACATGAGCGCCGAGCTGGTGCGACTGGCGGCGCAGGTGGACCGCGAGCCGGTGGACGCCAGCGTCACGGTCTCGGCCGATGACGACGTGACCGTGGTCCCGGGCAAGCCCGGGGTGAAGCTGGATCGCAAGGCCTCGGCCGCAACCCTCACCGACGCCCTGACGCAGTTGAGCCAGGAGCCGGTGAAGCTCGCATCCGCCGAGGCCCAGCCCCGCGTGTCGGCCCAGGACCTGGCACACCTGGAGGTCGTGCTCGGCAGCTACCACACTCCGTACAACTCCGGCAAGGTAGACCGCACGCACAACCTCGGCCTCGCCATCCAGGCCATCAACAAGACCATCGTCATGCCCGGCGAGGAGTTCTCGACCGACAAGACCATCGGCCCGCGCATTGCCGAGCGCGGCTTCCGTGAGGCGCCGATCTTCCAGGACGGTGAGGTCACGCCGGCGACCGGCGGCGGCATCTGTCAGATCGCCACCACCATCTACAACGCCGCGCTCTTTGCCGGGTTGGATGTCGTCGAGCGCCATCACCACTCCCAGCCCGTCACCTATGCTCCCGCCGGCCGCGATGCTACGGTCTACGCCGGGCAGCTCGACCTGCGCTTCCGCAACACGACCGGCTTCCCGATCCTCATCCTGGGGTCGGTCGGCGGCGGCGAGGTCAGCCTGAAGATCATCGGCAAGCGCGAGGCCAACCGCAAGGTGCGGCTGGAGCGGTCAGGCCTGGCGAGCATCCCGTATGACACCAAGGAGATGCCTGACCCCACCCTCGACCTGGGCAAGCGGAAGGTAGACAAGCCGGGCCGCAAGGGGATCAAGGTGACGGTGACGCGCGTCATCGTCCAGCCGGACGGCAAAGAGAAGCGTGAGACGCTGCACAGCGACGTGTACCGGCCGCAGACCGAAGTCATCCACGTCGGCACCAAGCCCACGTTCTACAAGGGCAAAGACGGCAAACCGATCGTCGGTCCCGACGGCAAGCCGGTGCCGGTGAAGCTCGGCCCGGACGGCAAGCCCCTGCCCTACAAACCGCCCGGCGCCAAGCCGGCCAAGCCGGCGAACGGACACACCGCCGCCAGGGGGGCGGCAGTGAAAAAAACAGGCGCCAAGCCGGCCGGCACCGCCCGGCCTAAGACGAAGACCGGAGCCCGATCATGAAAGCAGCCAGGATGTTTGCGGTGCGTGACGTGCGCGTCGTGGAGAGCCCCACGCCGGAGCCGGCCCCGACTGAAGTGCTCCTGCGCGTGAGGGCCTGCGCCATCTGCGCCTCGGACCTGCACATGTACGAAGAGGGGCACAGCAGCGGCGTCTACCCCTCCGGCCCCATCATCCTGGGCCACGAGTTTTCCGGCGAGGTCGCTGCCTGCGGCGCGGACATGACCGACTGGCAGATCGGGGAGCGCGTCGCCTGCGAGCCCAGTTGGCACTGCAGCCACTGCGACATGTGCGAGCGCGGCCTGACCAACCTGTGCCGCCACATCATCTTCCCCAGCTACCCCGACCGCGACGGGGCCATGGCCGAGTACATCGCGGTCCCCGGGTTCTCGCTGGCGAAGCTGCCCGGCAACGTGGACTTCATCGGCGGCGCGCTGGCCGAGCCGCTGGGGGTGGCCCTGCACGCTGTGCGCCTCTCCGGCCTGCAGCCGGGCATGAAGATCGCCATCCTGGGGGCCGGCGCGATCGGCCTGTCCATTCTGCAGACCTGCCAGGCCTTCGGCGCCGGGGAGATCTTCGTCGCCGAGCCCCGTGAGGGGCGCCGCGCCGCCCCGGCACGCCTGGGAGCCAGGGTCGCGGCCAGCGCCGAAGAGCTGAAGCCGTTCTGGGAAGGCTCCCCCGAGCCCGACGTGGTGTTCGAGGCCGCCGGCGGGGATCACAGCTTCGCCGAGGCACTGGACCTCGCCCGTCCCGAGGGCAAGGTCATGGTGCTGGGCATCCCCTCGCTCGACCTGCAGCAGTACTCGGCCAAGATCCCCCGCCGCAAGGAGGTGACCGTCGTGTTCTGCCGCCGGTCGCGCAACACGCTGCACGAGTGCCTCGCGATGCTCAGCGACGGTCGGCTCAAGAGCGAGGCTTTCCCGACGCGGAACTACACGCTTGACCAGTCGTCCGAGGCCCTGGAGGACTCGATCCGCCGCGAGGGCGCCGTCGTCCGGGCCATCGTCTGCCCGTAGGGTCCTTCCCCGCTACGGCAGCTTGATTGCCGCCACCTGCCCGTTGCTCTCCGTCACCACCGCCTGGCTTCCGACGATGGCGAGGCTCTCGGCGCGGGCCGGCAGCGGATGCAGCGACTGCACCTTGCCGTCCTTGCCCAGCACCGCGACCCCGGCCGCTCCGCAGCAGGCGACCAGCCTCGCACCGACCACCAGGGCCAGGTCGCTGCAGCCATCGGGCAAGCCGGTGCGCCAGACGATCTTCCCCTCGCCACTGACGGCGAAGACGCTGGCGCTCTCGGCGGCGCAGATCAGCTCTTGCTTCCCGTCGCCGTTGACATCCAGCGGCAGCATCCGCGTCACCTTGTCCCCCAGGTTCAGGTCCCACAGCCGCTGTCCGGCCGCGTCGTAGGCGTAGAGCAGCCCGCCATCCACGCCGGCGAACACCTCGGGCTT
Source organism: bacterium (assembly GCA_021372615.1). Classification (NCBI taxonomy): domain Bacteria; species bacterium. The sequence continues at coordinate 7,806 of JAJFUB010000013.1, forward strand.
GCCGTCGCCCGTGACGTCCGCGGCGGCGACGGCCGTCATCTCGGGACCAATGGCCCCACCCCGCCACAGGCGCTTGCCGTCGTGCTCAATCACATTGAGCGTGTAGTACACATCTCCCGCCACGATCTCATCCTTGCCGTCCCCATCCAGGTCGGCAGCCGTCCCGACCGTTGCCGAGTGTGCGTAGATCACGTGCCCCCAGAGTTGCTTCGCGGTCGCGTCGTAGGCGAAGTACTGCCAGCTCTCCACGCCGCAGATGACCTCCGGGCGCCCGTCGCCGTTGACATCGCCGGGGAAGACGGTCATCACATCACTGTCAATACCGCGGAAGCGCGGCGGCCGCGCCGTCCACAGCAGCTTGCCGTCACTCGACAGCAGGCCCACTGTCTGCGCGTCCTGCCCGAACATGACCTCAGCCCGCCCATCGCCGTTCACATCGGCGCAGGCCAGGCTGTTGATCCGCGCGCGCTCCTTGCTTGCGTACTCCCAGACTGTCCGGCCGCCGGCGTCCAGCGCCCGGCACTGCCCGCCCTCGCCCCCGATGACCGCCTCGCTTGCGCCGTCACCGTTGAGGTCGCCGGCCGCCAGTGCCGTGACGCGAGGGCACTGACCGGTACGCAGACCGCGCACCTCCACCTCCGCTACGTAGACGGAGCTTTGCTCATTGGCCGGGGAGATCGTCAGGCGTAGCTGTTGCGCCTGCTGCCCGACGGGCAGCTCGAAGATCGTGTTGACGTTGCCGCCCCACGACTGCGTGCCCGTCTCGGCAAAAGCCCCCGGCATGGGGCGGATGTCCTTCCGGAAGCCGTCGCTGCTCAGCTCCAGCTTGCGGTCCTTGACCGCCCACGTCTCGTTCATGTGCCACTCGCGCAGCACCACGCTCCGCACCCGGGTGTCCTCCACGAACGCGATGTTGATGACCGCGGTCTGCCCCGCGGGCCACATGACCGAGCCCGCCGAGCTGCTGTACTGCCCGTCGCACAGCTTGCTCACAGGCCCGCGGGCGGCGGTCGGCTCGGGGCTCGAGGTCACTTCGGCCACCGGCAGCGCAGTCGGTAGCGGGTCAAAGCCGGGGGCTTCCCACGCCGGCGCCGCGGCCGCTTGCGGCCGCCCGGTCGTCGCCCCGGCCGCCGCCATCGCCGGCAGCGCCCGCGTCTGCTCGATGACTCGGAGCAGTTCCGGCAGCATCGGCGCGGCCGGGATCGTGACGGCGTGCCTCCCGGCGGCCTGATGGATGCTCACAGGCGCCGCCGCGCCAAGCTGGACCGTCACTGTCACATCGCCGGTGCTGACAAGACAGCCAGTGCCGTCCTTGAGCAGCAGCTCCAGCGACACCGGCGCCGAGGCCGTGATCTTCGCGGTCCCGGCGGTGAGGCTCGTCGCGCCGAACAGCCGGATGGCGTCCTGGCCGAGCACCAGGGCCGCGCCCCGGAACGTCAGCCCGGGCAGCTCCGCATCGCCCAGGCACGCCACCTCGGCGCTGCCGGCACGCTCGATGACGACCACGCCGGGCCGGACCTGCCGCGCCTGCGTCTCCTGCCACTGCTTCGCGTCCCCTGAAGTGATGACATTGATGAAGCGGTGCGACTGACCGGCGCGGAGGGGCAGGCCGATCTGCTCGGAGAAACGGCTGACCGGCATGTTGCCGCTCTGCTTGAGGTTCTCGAGCCGTGCTGGCTCGCCCGTTACATTGCAGACTGCCAGCCGCATCGGCGGGCTGCTGAGCAGAAGCGAGTTGTCTCGCACGCTCGCCTCCCCCCACGGTCGCCAGCAGCAGCGCAGGGCATAGTCGCCCGCCGTGAGAGCCTTGATCTCGTCGGCCACCAGCAGGTACTCGTTCGGCCGCCAGAGCATCGTGCGGGTCCAGTCGGCCCCGTTGTACTGGGTGAGGGTCGTTTGCGTACAGCCGGCGTTCGTGAGCATCTCGGCCCGGTCGAGTCGCGTCACAGCCGGCGTCAACTCCGCCTGTCCGTCGCGAATGATGACCATGCTGCTGTGGTACTTGGGGCTGTTCTTGATGTACTCGCCGTCGCACAGCAGCGGCAGCCCGCCGCGCGCGTAGCGCAGGATGGCATTGGCATCGAAGTGCATGTGATTGCCCCGACCGAAGCCATCCAGCAGCAGGTACTCATCGTTCCTGTCCCAGCCCGCGCGCAGGGAGAGCTTGTTGAAGGTCAGTTCGTAGGGCACGTTGGGGGCGGTGCGGTACTGCGCACCGACGGCGCAGTCGTCATAGTTGGGCCTGGGGAGGGGGCTTGCGACAATGCCGACCTGATCTCTGGGCTCGCGCGGCTCCAGGCGGACCGCGTAGCCCTGACGCAGCGGGTGCTGCGCGCCGCCGCTGGTGTGCTGCGCCCCCCACACGAACTCAGGGTCACGGGCATACCAGGCGGCCAGTTGCATGACGTCACCCAGCCCGCCCGAACCCATCTCCCCGGAGTTGTCGCCGAACGCCACCTCGTAGCCGGCGTTATCCATGACCTGCAGGGCGTCCAGCGCTGCCCGCCGCATGTGGCCTTCGGTGAAGAACGCCATGTCGCCCTGGGACAGGGAGTAGAGGGCGCAGTGCATTATCGGCAGCCACTGGTACGAGGCAGCATCCTCCATGGGCTTGCTGGTGTGCTTGAGGCCGTTGAAGACCCCGTGCGCGGCCTTGATCCAGTCCTCGGCCCACGCTGCGTGGTAGTGGCGCTGCATGTACTGCCCGGCGAACAGCAGGCCGAGAGCAGGGAAGGTGTTGTGGTTGTGGACGATGCGCGTGTTGGTGAGCCACTTCTCGCGCACGTCGGGCCGATCATGCCCCTGGTACAGGACGCACTCCAGGCCCAGGCGCACGACGAGGTTGGTGTAGTCGAGGCGCTCCTGGTCCTTGAAGAGCCCGCTCTCTTCCAGCAGATCCCACAGAATGGCGATCTGGAACGTCCAGGCATCGCGGAAGTCGTTGTCGTAGCGCCTCATGCCGTCCTGGTTGATGGTCTTGTCGGTGCGGTAGTACTCCAGCAGCGCGGCCATGGCGCCCTTGTAGGCTTCACCCCACCCCGGGTCGCCACTGCGCTGGAAGTTCAGGCCGGCACGGACCACCGCGGAGGCTCCACTGCGGCCCTCCCCGGGGCTCATGAAGCTCTTGCGGATGCTGGCCACCTGGTCCGGGACGCTCTGTGCAGCCAGCACCGGGACCCCCTGGTCGAGGCGGTCCTGCGGGTCGAACTTCAGGTCAAGCAGGCGCCCCAGCGTCAGCGCGCCCTGCCGCCCCTTTGCCTTCGCGAGGGCGGCGAAGGCCTCGGCGGCTCTCTGCGTCCCCTCGGGGAAGCTGCCGCCTACGAGGATTGCGTTCTGTCCCGTCCCGAAGGGGTCGTGTACCGAGCGGATCTCGTAACCGGTCCGCCCGGTGAAGCCCTGGTCGAGGCATACGAAGAAGTTGTGGTACAGCCGGGCGACATGCCGGTTGTTGTCCAGATGGCCCAGGAGGATGACCGGCTGCCTGAGGAAGTCCTCGCGCGCCAACTGCTGGTCGGTGAGGAGGGGCACGGTCACGCCGGTGGCAGCGGTGATGGCCTGCTGTACGGTCACAGCGGCCTGGCGCCAGGCCGGATCGTCGGCATGGCAGATGACCGCCTTCGCCTGGCCATCCACCACGATCGGCGTGTCCAGACCCAGGGGTCTGAGCTGCCCGGGCTTCACTTCCATGCTCTGGAGGAGGGCCTGTTGCTGGGCCAACTCCTCGGGTGCGGCTGCGCATGCCACCCCCGCGGCAAGCAGGGCCACTGCGACCGTCAACGTCCAGCCATGTCGGAGCATCATCTCACCTCAGCGTGTTGCTTCGACGGCCGGGGGCCAGCAGCCTGCAGAACGCACTTCGCCGGAGACATGGCCTGTCTCCGGCGAAGCTTCCGTGGGCGCTGGGGTCAGTCCCCTGCGGCGTTACTGGTTGATGCGGCGCTGCTGAATCTGCTGGTTGTTGAGGAAGCGCAGGTTCAGGTTCAGGCTGGTGCCGGGCAGGTTGTTCCAGTCACCAGGCGCGAGCTGGGCGCGGCTGTTGGCCTGCGTAGCGATGCCGCGGAACAGCGCCTGGCCGACCTGACCGTTGGCGAAGGTCTCGACGCGCAGGTCGAAGAGGCCCGCAGTGCCGGTCTGGACCTGCAACTGGTTGTCGTCAATGATACTCACCTGGGCTGCTCCGGCGCCCAGGTTCAGGCCCTGCAGATTGTACACGCGCTCGGCAGCCTGCACGTGGATGACGTGGATCTGCGACGGCTGCAGGGCGGGCGGGCTCGGCAGCTCGAGGCTACGGGTCGGGGTGAGGATGCGGTTGAGCCTCAGTTGGCCCTGGCCGGCAAACTCGGCACGGAAGACGCTGCCGGGTTGGAAGAAGCTGAGCCGCTTGGACCCGCCACCCGCGACGGTGAAGGTGAGGTTCTTGTTGGTGGCGTTGCTGAAGATGAAGATGGCCGGGCCGGTGTACTCCTGGCCGGCGGCCTGTACGGGAACGTAGCGCATCGAGTTGGGGATGCGCGTGTTGGGGTCGGCGTTCTCCGCCCCGTCCGCTCCGTAGAACTGGTGGCCGCCCTCATCCTCGATCTGCTGGACGCTGCCGCCCTCGACGACGGCCACGACCGTGCCGGTGGCCGAGGCTCCCGGCCCGCCGGCTGCCGTCGGCAGGTGCGGCGGCCTCATGCACTCATTGTAGGACATGCAGACCATCTTGTTGGCGGTGCCGTAGCTGTTGGCGTGGAAGCTGCTGTTGTTCCAGTCCACGTAGGCTGTGCTCTTGTCCGGCCCGCCGGTTTCGTTCTCAGCATACGGTTCGTTGTTGTCGTACCAGATGATGCGGTGCTGAGAACCCGAGATCGCCGTGCTGTAGGGCACGACCGCGTGGCCCCAGTGACCGACGTACCAGAATCCCACGACCGGCCGGTTGATCGCCTCGTAGACGAGACTGTTGATGCGGTCCCAGGCCTCCTTGTGGTCCTGGTTGTTCCACAGGTCGTTGATGGTCACAGCCATCTCGGCGCTGAGTTGCCCGCCTTGGTCCTCCTGCACCGACTCCTTGGTCTCGTTGCACCAGTCATAGAACCAACAGAACGGCTGCGGGTGTGAGGTGAACCAGGTGCGGTGGTAGGTGGTCATGTTGCCGTTGCGCAGGCGCAGGCTGGAGTTGCTCATGCCGTAGCAGTTGCCGCCGCCGCCCACGCCCTTGTAGGCCGAGTCATACCAGCTCTGCGCAGCGGGTCGGTGGGTGCCGTTGGAGTACTCCACCGCCGACTGACCGAAGAAGTCGCGGTACAGGTGCCAGGGGATGGTGGGCGCGCCGAAGTTGGCGAACTTCCAGCCGTATATGCCCCGGTAGCCACGCGTTGCGCAGCAGCGGTAGCTATAGGCGCTGCTCTCGTTGGTCGCCGAGCGTCGCACCCTCACCTCATGACTGGTGGCCAGAGGCGTGCCCGCGGGGATCTGGAAGCACAGCGAGTTGGGGAAGAACTCCACGTCTGGTCCGTAGTAAGTTGTGGCCCGCTCGACACCATCCCACAGCACCTTGTCGGCGGCCTGCAAAGAAGTCCCCATCACGACGACCCACGTGTTGGGCGGAGCGCCGTAGGTGGGCCAGCATGAGGTGATGCGCGGTTTCAGGACGAACACCGTGCCCGGACGCAAGAGCACGGCCTTGTAGGCCGGGGAGTAGAACTGCGCCCCGTACTGCTGGTCCATGGCCGTCAACAGTACATGCTGCAGGTCGGCGGGCAGAGCCTGGAACTGCTTCAGGGCCACATCCTGCTTGTCCGGCGCGAGTTTCTGCCGGACCAGCAGGTTCTTGAAGGTGTCCCCCAAGGACAGGGGCTTCATGAGCAACTGGGCGCGGGGCTGCAGTACCGGCGGCGCGGCCCAGGCCACAGCCGTTGCCGCGACGACGAGCGCCAACGTCAATGCACATCGCCTTGCCATCTTCCTACACCTCCTGGAGGTCTGCGTAGTCACAACATGACAGTCAGTATTGCATCATTGTACCACCATTCTACATTCCCTGCGCCTCCGGCAACCTCTTCTTTTGCTCATAGGATTGGGGCCGTCCATGGCGAAATACCCCCTATCCTCCGGAGGTTACGCCAATGCGGTACGCAACGACTGTCTGTCTACTGCTCTGGGCCGCCACCTGCCAGGCGCAGACCCGTCCGCTCGTTACCATCAGCTTCGACCAGGACCTCAACGGCGCCACTGCGGCTGGAGTGCTCGCCGGGACCGCCGAGGGCAAGCCTGTGCTGGCCGCCGGCAAGATCGGTCAGGCACTGAAGTCCGGGCCCGCGACAGGGTATGTGGACTACCCGGCGGACCTGCTCAAGCGTGAGGCTGGAACGGTGGAGATGTGGGTCTGTCCCCTGGACTGGGTGCCCTCCGAGCACGCCTTCCACGTCTTCTTCGACACGCGCGGCGAGGGCGCGCTGTATCTGTACAAGTACCTCGACGGCAACAATCTGCTCATGCTGACCTGTGAGAATGCCAACGGTCCGTACTTCTCGACGGCACGCAGCCTCACCTGGACGCCCGGCGAGTGGCACCATATCGCCGGCACGTGGTCGGCCCATGGCGTACGCGTGTACGTCGACGGCCAACCGGCGACGACCTTGCCCGCCCAGGGCGCGCTGCCCCTCAAGCTCGGCCCCACCTTCCGCATTGGCGACCATCCCTGGCACATCGAGCGCCAGACCAACTCCCTGATTGACGAGGTGCGGATCTACGACCGGGCGCTGTCCCCGGCGCACATCGCGGCCCATGTGCAAGGCAACTACGACTTCGTCGCTCCGTTGGCAGCGGGGCAGACGCTGCTGAACTACGAACTTGACCCACTCAAGGGTGAGGTCACAGCAAACCTCTCCACCGGCGGCGCGGACGTGCCCGACGACCAGGTGCGGGCGAAGATGGCCGTCGTGCCCAAGGGCCAGCCGCTCGGCGACGTCGCCGAGCGGAAGCTCACAGGCGGGGAAGTGGCAGCCACGCTGCCCCTCGATGTCTCCAAGCCCGGCCAGTTCGAGGTGGTGGTCCAGGTTCTGCAGCAGGGGAAGCAGGCCTTCGAACTGCGGCGCGACCTGATCGTGCCGGACATGACAGCCTGGCGCGGCAACAAGCTGGGGCTCGAGGACAAGGTCATCCCGCCGTGGACGCCGGTGAAGGTGAACGGCAAGGTGGTGTCGGTATGGGGGAGAGAGTATGACTTCGACTACGGTAACGGCGTCAGGCAGATCACGTCGGGCGGCGTGCCCCTTCTGGCGGAGCCACTGTCGATCGAGACCTTCACGGGGAACGCGAACAGCGGTCTCTTTGGCGGGAGGACAGTGATCGTCAATGCGACCGGCACTGAGGCCACCGTAGATGGCAACCTGCCCCTGCCGCAGATGAAGATGCACACCGCTGTGAGCTATGACGGTCTCGCCCGTATCGAGCTGTCCGGGAAGCCGGTTGAACCCCTCCAGACGCTGACGATAGACATCCCCGTCCGCCCCGAGGTCGCCATGTACCGCCACCGCTACGGCTCTGGCTGGGACACCAGCAAGCAGACCGGCCTGCTGCCCGAGGGGCAGGGCGTCGTGGACCACGACAGGTTCATCCCATACTACTGGCTGGGCAACAACGACCGGGGGCTGTTCTGGTTCTGCGAGAGCGACGAGATGTGGCCGAACGGCCAGTCGCCCGACGCCGTGCAGATCATCCGCGAGGCGGGCAAGGTCACGCTGCGCCTGAACCTCCTCGCGAAGGGGCAGAAGCTGCCGGACAACTGGAAGTTCGTCTTCGGCCTCCAGGCCACGCCGGTCAAGCCGCTACCGAAGGACTGGCGCAAGTGGCGGCTGCAGCCGGGCCGCAACGGCAACGTCGCCATCATGTGGCCGAGCCCCGCCAAGGACTCCATCCGGTACTTCGGCTACCCCGAAGCCACCGACCCGGCCCCGCACGCCGAGCGGATCGCCAAGCTGCACGAGGGGGGCGTCAAGGCCGTGCCATACCTGTGTCTGAGCTTCCTGTCGGGGGCCTGCCCCGAGTGGCCGTTCTTCAGCAAGGTCTGGGGCATGGGTCCGGTGGATGCCTCCTCGTCGGATGTGGCGGCCTATGGTGTTGGCTTCGCCATGGTCTCTCCCGTGGCGAAGGACTACGCGGACTTCATCGTCTGGAAGAACAGGCAGTTCATAGACCGGTATGGCATTGACGGGCTCTACCACGACAACACCCACCCGTACAGCTCCACCAATCTGGACGCCGGCTGCGGGTATGTGCGCGATGGGAAGGTACACCCGACGTTCCCCATCCTCGGCTACCGGGATTTGTACCGGCGCATGTACGCGGTGCTCAAGCAGTCGCCCCGCGAGACCTTCAGCATGGCGCACATGTCCGGCAAGGTCACGATCCCGATCCTGGCCTACGAGGACAGCTATCTCGACGGCGAGCATTTCCGGAGCCGTGTGAAGGACAGCTACATGGACATGTTCGGCCTCGACACGTTCCGGGCCGAGTACATGGGCCGGCAGTGGGGGATCGTGCCCTACTTCCTGCCCGAGTTCGACGCGGAACACGCCAAGCAGGTCGAGCCGACGCGCGGCCTGATGGCCTTGCTGATGCTGCATGACACAGCGGTCTGGCCGATCTGGTGCAACGCGACGGTGGCCAATGAGGCCCTGGCCGCCCTGGATGAGTTCGGCTATGTGGGTGCTGACTTCGTCGGCTACTTTGATGACCCGAGCCCGGCGGCGACGGACATGAAGGACGTCTATGTCAGCGCCTACCGCAAGGGCGGACGAACATTGCTGATCGTGGGGAACGTGAGCCGCGAGGACCGCCAGGGACAGGTCACGCTGAACGCCAGGTGCGTGGGCGCACCGAGGCAAGCGCTGGACTGGCCGAGCAAGCAGTCGCTGCCCCTGGCGGCGGGCAAGCTCGATCTATCGGTGTCAAGGCTGGGATACCGCATGGTGTGCCTGGAGTAGGCACGTCCCCCCCAAGGCCCGTAGGAGGCCTCTGGCGGAGTACCGGCGAAGATATGTTGGGTTAGCGGGTGATGATGGCGACGGTGCATGCCTGAACGGCCAAGCCATGGGACCGGCTACACGGCAAAGGAGCGGTCTATGCAGTGCCCAAAGTGCGGCGTTGAGAATGATGAGAAGCTCAGGTTCTGCCGAGCATGCGGCGGCGCCCTGGCAGCAAACCTGCCGGCTGAGCCGGCGCCAATGGCCGCCACGGAGCCGCTGCCGGTCGTGACGCCCCCCGCGGCCCCACCGCCTGCCGCGCCGCCGCCTGCTCCCCCGACACCGGCGATACCGCCAGTGGCTGCCCCGCCGCCGGTCTACACACCCCCTCCGGCGCAGACAGCGCCGCGCAGCAACACGCCGCTCATCATCGGCCTGGTGATCGGGGCGGTACTCCTCGTGCTCATCGCCGCTGTGGGCATCGCCGGCTTCTATGCCTGGAAGACCATGGGCAGCCGCGTCAGCACAACCGTCACCACGGCAACGCAGAACCTGCCCGATGATAGGTCCGGTACGACGACCTCCTCCGGAGCGGAGGAGGGCGACAAGGAGGCGTCCGCCGAGGACGGGACGGGTGAGTCCGGCGCCCAGCCGGTCTCCTCGACCGATCCGGTCGCCGAGGCTACCGTGGTGCTCGAGAAGTACCTCGCCGCCGACTTGGGGAACGACGGGCAGGAGATGAAGAAGTACCTGGGAGGCCAGGCGGCAGCGCGCTTCAACCCCGACGTGGTTGGCCAGGAGGACCTGACGGTCCACAGCAAGCAGATCACGGCCCACAATGTCCGCGATGACAACACGATCGAGTTCACTGTGTCCGTCGAGTGGTCGCCGTCGGACAGCAGCGCAGTGAAGACCGAGACGCAGAGCTACGTGTTGAAGCGAACCGAGCGGGGGTGGCTCATCTTCAGCACGCCGGAGTTCCCTGAAGGGTAGCCTGCCAGGACTTGAGCGTCCCCGTCCACACGGCTTCTCGGGAGGCCCACATCATGCAGCCCACAGCACTCGTCGTAATCCTGCTGCTGTTCGTGCTGAGCGTGGTTCACGCCGGCACGCCTCTGTTCAGCTTCGAGAACGATGACGAGATCACCGTGTGGCGCGCTCGGTCCCCCCAGCAGGACACGCTGGCGCGCGTGCCGGAGTTCGCCAGCGCCGGGCGAACCGCCATGCGCTTCCACACTCCGCAGTGGAGAGAGGGCATGGAGCAGTGGCCCGCCTTCGAGGCCAAGCCCCCCGTGCAGGACTGGCGCGCCTTCGACCGCCTCATCATTGACGTGACGAATCCCGGGCCGCGCGAGTTCTTCAGTGTGTTCATCTCCGACAGCAAGGTTCCGTTTCGCGAGGGGCTGTCGTTCGGGTTAACACTGCCCGAACGTGGCTTCAAGCGCTATGTCGTGCCGCTCAGCTTCCCTGAGAAGGTCAACAAGGGCGATATCGCCATCCTGCACTTCTTCAGCCAGCGCCCAACCAGCGAGATGGCGCTGTACCTGGACAACCTGGTGCTGCTCAAGCCTGGCGAACAGGCACCGGCGCTACCGGCAACCTTCCTGTCGCAGATCGCTCAGCTGGCGATGGGCAACCTCGACGTGCTTGAGCAGCAGATCAGCCAGCATCACGAAGCCCTGCGGGCGCGCTGCCGGACGGAGCAGCAGCGCGCCGGACTGCAGCTCCGCATCGGCGGGTTGCAGCGTGACGTGAAGGCGGCGCGCGAGGCAGCCACCTCGCCAGACCTGACCACCGAACGCCTGGCAGAGCTGCAGGCGGAACTGCCCCGGCTGCCCCAGCGCCTGCAACGCGTGGAGGCCATGCTGCAGTTCGAGTTGGCCTTCGACGAGACCGGGCTACCCAGCGACAGGCTCCTCGTGGGCTTCGCCAGCTCCATGGAGAAGGTCCTGCCGCGTGACGTCTCGTGCCGGCCGGGTGTCAGTCGCCGCGTCCACCTGAGCCTCGCCCGCAACGAGAAGGAGAGCTTTCAGGTCCTGGTGACGCCGCGCACCGGCACCGTGAAGGGCGTGCAGGTCAGCGTGACTGACCTGCGCACCCCGGGCGGCGCGGTGCTGAGCGCTGAGCATGTCAACTGCGATGTGGTAGGCTACGTCGAGACGAAGACGCGGCCACCGTACCAGGTCTCGTACGTGGGATGGTGGCCCGACCCGATCCTCGACTTCCTGGGCCCCGTCGAGGTCAAGGAGGGCGACCTACAGTCCTTCTGGGTCCGCGTGCGGGCCCCCAGGGACCAGGCGCCGGGGCTGTATCGGGGCAAGCTGCAGGTAGCTGCCGAGGGGACGCAGCCACTCAGCTTCGACCTCAGCGTCCGCGTCTATCCCTTCGCCCTGCCGGACTGCACGCCGCTGCCGACCGCCATCACCTTCTTCGAGCACCCGGACCAGATGGGCGGCAAGGGCCGCTGGCCCCAGATGAAGATGGCCTATGCGGACTTCCTGGCGGACTACTACATTGACTATGACAGCCTCTACCGCAGCGGGCCACCGGACTTCGAGATTCTGCGGCACCTGCACGACCGGGGGCAGCTCTGCGCCTTCAACCTGGGCAACGTGTTCAATGGCGGCGCGCCGGAGGAGAACTTCGAGCAGGAGGTCGCCAAGGTCATCGAGCGACTACGGCCCGGATATGAGCAGGCCAAGCAACTGGGTCTGCTCGACCACGCCTACATCTACGGCTTCGACGAGCGCGGCGCAGATCAGTTCCCGCTGCTGGAGCGCTGTGCCCAGGAACTGCGCAAGGCTTTCCCCGAGGTCGTCCTCATGACGACGAGCTACGATGCCAGCTACGGGATGGCCTCGGTCGTCAACACCATGGATGCCTGGTGCCCGCTCACGCCCTCCTTCGTCCCGGCCAAGGCGGAGCAGGCGCGGGCGGCGGGCAAGTACGTCTGGTGGTACATCTGCTGCGGCCCGCACAACCCCTTCGCCAACTGGTTTGTGGAGTATGCCGCCATCGAGTCGCGCCTGCTCATGGGCGCGATGGCCGCCCGACAGCGGCCCGATGGCTTCCTGTACTACTCGCTGAGCATCTGGAACCAGAACAGGCCCATCCAGAGCGGGCCGTTCACCGACTGGAACCCCGTGAGCTGGACGACCTACCATGGCGACGGGTCCCTGTTCTGCTCAGGCGTCGACGGCAAGCCGGTTCCCACCATCCGCCTGGAGAACTACCGCGACGGCCAGGAGGACTATGCCTACGCCGTCATCCTCGAGCACATCATCAGGGCCTATGAAGCGAGACCGAGTCTGACCGGACAGGAGCGGGAGTGGCTGGCGGAGGCGAAGGCCGCGCTCCGAGTGCCCGAGAAGCTGATGAAGACCATGAGTGACTACTCGCATGACCCGGCCGTGCTGTACGCTTGGCGCGACCGGGTGGCCGAGGCCATCAGCGCCTCGGGCATGACGGACATGGACCCGTGGGGCAAGGACTTCGGGGTACGCGGGTTCCGCAGATGAGGTGTGGTGCGGCCAACCACGTTGGCAGTACCGCCTAGGCCACATGGCCGGTGAGGCTGGCCATGACAACAGTTGACCATGCAAGACCGCATCATGCATACAACCCATGAGCGCTCGGCGCCGGGGCCCCACCCCGGCGCCCGCGGTGTCACGCCGCGCGCTCTGCTCATCGCCTGTCTGCTGCTCCCCCTGAACGCCTACTGGGTCATCCAGATGGAGGTCGTGCGCTACCAGGGGCACCCCACCACGGTCTCTCTGTTCTACAACTCGGTCTTCATCCTGCTGGTGTTCCTGCTCGTCAACCACCTGCTCGCCAAAGTCTTCCCGCGTTGCGCCTTGCACCGCAACGAAATGCTGGTCATCTACCTGATGGTCACCATCGCCTCGGCGCTGGGGAGCCATGACCTGATCGAGGTAGTGGCCCCTCAGGTGGTGACGCCCTTCTACCTGGCCTCGCCTGAGAACAAGTGGGAACAGCTGTTCTTCCAGTACATCCCCAACTTCATCAGCATCCGCGACCCGCGGATCTTCGAGCCGGCGTTCGAGGGCTACAGCACCTTCTTCACCAAGGAGCGGATGCTGGCCTGGGCCGTACCCGGAGGAAGCTGGGCCATCTTCCTGGCGGTGCTTAGCACCATCATGCTGGCGATGAACGCCCTGCTGCGCCGGCGCTGGATGGACCTGGAGAGGCTGAACTACCCCATCACACACCTGCCACTGGACCTGAGCGAGCCCGGCCTGCCGCTACTGCGCAACAAGCTGATGTGGGTGGGCTTCGGCCTGGCCGCGCTGGTGGACATCATCAACGGCGTCCACGAGTTGGTGCCCGCGTGGCCGCTCATCAAAGTGCGCGTGGTCCACTACGACCAGTACATGGGGACGCTGCTCAAAGGCTACCCCTGGAGGGCTCTGGCGGGTACGCGCATCTCGTTCTACCCGTTTGCCGTCGGCCTGGGGATGCTGCTGCCGCTGGACCTGGCGTTCTCCTCATGGTTCTTCTACCTGTTCTGGAAGGCACAGCGGCTGGGGGCGCTGCTGGTCGGGATGGACAAGATCCCGGGCTTCCCGTACGTCGAAGAACAGTCCTCGGCCGCTTACCTGGGGCTGACAGCCTTCGCGCTGTGGATGGCCCGGCACTACCTGCGGAACATCTGGCAAGACCTGACATCGCGGGGACGGGGGCAGGCGAAGGTGGGCGAGAGGGGCGCCGCCGGGCCGGCGCCGCCCCCGCAGGGCGCCGCGCCCCTCGACGCTGGGGAGCCCATGGCCTATCCCGTGGCCCTGTGGATCATCGCTGCCGGGTTCGTGTTCCTGCTGCTGTTCGCCCACGCCCTGGGCATGTGGGCCTGGGTCGCGATCATCTTCTTCGCCATCTACTTCGGCATCTCACTGGCGGTCACCCGCGTGCGGGCCGAACTGGGGCCGCCCGCCCACGATCTGCATCGCGGCGGCCCGGACCTGATCCTCACCAACCTCTTCGGCACCGACCGCACGGTACTGGATGCCCAGCAGCTGACGTCCTTGAAGCTCTGCTTCTGGTTCAACCGCGCGTACCGGGCCCACCCCATGCCGATCCAGCTCGAAGCCTTCAAGATCGCGCAGATGTCGGGCATCAAGCAGTCCTCGATGGCCTGGGCGCTGACATTGGCGACGTTTGTCGGTGTGTTCTCGGCGTGGACGGCGCAGGTGCACCTGTTCTACAGCTATGGCATGGCGGCGCGGGCGGGGGGCACGAGCCGCTACTTCGGCCAGGAGCCCTTCACGGAGCTGGCCTCGTGGCTCAACGCCCCCTTCCACACGCGTTGGCCGCGCATCGGCGCCTATGTCGTGGGCTTCCTCTTCACGTGGCTGCTGATGACGTTGCGCGTCAACTTCATCTGGTGGCCGTTCCACCCCGTCGGCTACGCAATCTCCAGCAGTTGGTCCATGAACTGCCTGTGGCTGCCGATCCTGATCGCCTGGTGCATCAAGTGGGTGATCCTGCGCTACTTCGGCTTCAAGAGCTTCCAGAACGCCATCCCGTTCGCATTGGGCCTGGTGCTGGGTGAGTTCGTCGTCGGTAGCCTGTGGACGATCATCGGCATCGCGCTGCAGATCAACACGTATAGCTTCTGGGTGTAGGGCTCAGAGGCCGCGTGGGCGGGCGTGTCCTCACGCCCGCAGCCTGGCCGCATGCGCTACCTGTTCTGCGTCAGCATCAGCGGCCCGTACGTCGGCTCCCGCCGCTCCCACCAAGCCACCCCACGGAAGGTTGCCCACGTCCACGTCCGCGGCAGGACACTCAGGTCCACGTCCGCGTGCACCAGCCGCTTGTCCGCCGCGAGGGCCAGGACGTTGCCATCCGGCCCGAAGATCCCCGTGCCGTTGCCGTTGTTGCGCGAGATGACCATCCAGAGCTGGTTGTCCATGGCCCGTGTGCGCTGGATCGCCAGCCAGCGGTCCATCTCGAAGTCGCTGTCCATGCCCGTCCAGTAGCGCTGGGCGCGGTGATCGCCCATGATCGGCAGGCAGAGGATCTCAGCGCCCAGGCGGGCGGGGACGCGGGCCGACTCGAGCGCCGAGGAGTCCATGCAGATGTTCATGGTGATCTTCGCACCGTCCACTTCGTAGACCGGGAAGTCGTGGCCCGGGGTCACCCCCCACCACACCTCCAGCGGCGAGGCCAGGTGCACTTTGCGGTACTTCCCCACCAGCGCGCCGTCCTTGCCGACCAGCACCGCGCAGTTGTGCACCATCTCCCTGTTCCGCTCCCATGCTGAGAAGCACAGGGCCATCCTGGCTTCGCGGGCCAACTCCTGGAAGGGCTCGATGGCCTTGCCGGGGATGGGGATCGCCTGCCTGGCGATCTCCTCGGGGTTGCTGGGCAGGCCGGCGCTCAGCATCACTTCGGGGAGGCAGAGCAGGTCCACATGCTGCTCGGCGCCGGAACGTGCGAGAGCGAGGTAGGCCTCGGTGTTGGTCCGGAAGTTGCGCTTGCCGCCCCCGAGCGGCCCGCCGGCGGCGCCCAGCCGCCAGCGTCGCGGTGCCGGTGGCTTCGCCTCCTGCACGCTCACTTCCGACCAGCGCAGTTCGCCCTGGCCAGCCCAAGCGATCAGCAGCCGCAGCAGCATCCCCTTGGCCCCCGGCGGGCGCTGGCAGTGGGCCTGGAAGATGAGGTCATCGCCGGACGTCTGCAGCGGTAGCAGCGGCTCCCACTTGACGCCCAGGGGCTCGAAGCCCTCCCACACGACGGCCGCATGGACATGATCCAGCCCCCAACGCAAGCCCAACAGCTTCACGCGCACTCGCACCGTGACCCATTCCGTCGGCGGCAGGGGGTAGGCCAGTTCCCAGCCGCCATAGCATCCCTCGCTGCCATTGGAGGTCACGACGAAGCCATCGCCCGCGCGCGTGACACCGGGCATGAGTTGCGGGCGCGGCGACCAGGGGCGAGCGTCGGTGTAGACCAGGGGCTTGGGGGGCATGGGACGGTTCCTCCGCGGAGTTTGCTGGCAGTTCCAGTCCGGTCGCGGGCGGACCTCCCGCGCCCGTTGGGCCGGCAGGAGCCGTCGAGCCACGAGGCGAAGGTGTGCCGGCCAACCGAAGGGAGCATGGGTCATGTCGGAGCGTTGCGTCGTCGTCGGAGCCGGAGGCATCTCGAACGCCTGGTTCCCGCCGCTGAAGGCCGAAGAAGTCGAGATCGCCGCGGTCGTGGACCTGCAGCCCGAACGGGCGGCTGCGCAGATCGCCAGGTACGAGCTGGATTGCCCGGCCAGCGATAACCTGAAGGGGACGCTCAAGCGGGTCCGGCCTGACTTCGTGGTGGATCTGACCGTGCCCGAGGCGCACTGCGCGGTCACGTGCGCCGCCCTCCGTGCCGGCTGCCATGTTGTCAGTGAGAAGCCGATGGCGGCGAGCATGGCCCAGGCGCGGCGGATGGTGAGGACGGCCGAGGAGACGGGCAAGCTCTACATGGTGAGCCAGTCACGCCGGTGGGACGGGCGGCATGAGCGCGTGCGGCAGACCGTCGCTTCCGGTGAGATCGGGCAGGTCACGACCATCAACTGCGACTTCTACCTGGGCGCCCACTTCGGCGGCTTCCGCGACGAGATGCCCAGCCCGCTGATCCTCGACATGGCCATCCACCACTTCGACCTGTGCCGCTTCTTCACCAGGCTTGACCCCCTCGCCGTCTATGCCCGCGAGTTCAACCCCGTGGGCTCCTGGTACGCCGGGGACGTGGCGGCGAGCTGCATCTTCGAGATGACCAGCGGAGTCATCTTCACCTATCGGGGAAGTTGGTGCGCGGAGGGGTGCCATACGAGCTGGAACGGCAACTGGCGCATCATCGGCGACCAGGGGACGGTGCTGTACGAACAGGACCAGGAGCCGCATGGGCAGGCCGTCGCGGGCAACGAGGGCTTCAATCGTGCCCTGCGTGACCTCGCCCTCGCCCAGGCGGACGCCCCCGCGGCCGGCATGCACGGCGGCCTGTGCGAGATGCTGCGCTTCCTGCGGACCGGGAAGCAGCCCCAGACCGAGTGTCACGACAACATCAAGTCGCTGGCCATGGTCTTCGGGGCGATCGAGAGCAGCAAACGGGGAAGACGGGTGGGGATCGCGGGGTAGTCTCAGGGCTTGGCCGTGGGAGCGGTCACCGACCGCGACCGGCAAGCGATCGCGGTCGGTGACCGCTCCCACATCTCTAACCCTCGGCCTCCGCGAACGCCCGTTGGGAGCGCAGGCAGGACTCGCACTTGCGGCAGGGCGCTGGACCGGCCCCGTAGCAGCTCCAGACGAAGTCGAGCGGCGCGCCGCTCTCACGGCCCGCCCGGACGATCTCCGGCTTGGTCATCGCTACCGTCGGCGACACCACTTGCAGGCCCTTCTGCGTCGAGAAGCTGAAGGCGCGCTCGGCGGCGTGCATGAAGGCCGGGGTGTTGTCGGGGAATGTCGTCCCCTCCTCGGCGTTGAAGCCCACGATGACCGCCTGACAGTGCAGCGCTTCGGCGAACACCCCCGCGATGTTGAGCAGTAGGCCGTTCCGGTTCGGCACCCATACCGCCGCGGCCGACTGTACCGCTGCCTTCGTGTCCAGCTCCTCGGGCTTCAACTCCGGCAGCGGGCGCGAGGCATCGGTGAGCGCGTCCTGAGCCACGGTCTTGAGCCACGGCAGCGGCACGACCTGGTGCGGGGCGCCGAGGGCCGCGGCGATGCGCGCGGCGGCCTCGATCTCGCGTGCCGCGGCGCGTTGGCCGTAGTCGCAGGTCAGCGCCAACGCGACGGTCATCTCCTGGGCAGCCAGCCACGTAGCGACGGTCGAGTCGAGCCCACCGGAGAGCAGGGCGATGGCGTTCATGTCGGCCTCCTCATGCCTCGGGCGGCTTGCCGAGGGCCAGCAGTTCCTCGCGGCACAGCCCCAGTATCCCGCCGAAGGTCAGCACGAACTCGAACACATCGAAGACGTGCTGCAGGCGCTTCTCGTTGGTGCGCGCCCAGGCGATGACCTCGCGCGCGGCCTCAACCCAGTCCGGCGACCCCGTGTGCTTCGCCACGAGCGCCTCGCTCTGCAGGACGCACAACTCGCCGAAGTCCGCCAGCAGACGCCAGGAATGGGCCTGGCAGGCATCGGGCGCGCCCAGGTTGCGCGCGATGATCGGGGCCATCCTGTCCACTGCGGACGGAATGGCCTGCCAGTCCTTGAGCGCCTCCTCCGGCTTGGCCTCGCCACGCAGCACTCGTGGGGCGAAGAGCTTCGAGAGCTGCTTGAGGTACTTCAGCACCAGTTCCCCGTCCGCGCCGAAGCATGCTGCCATGTGATCGCGCGCAATCTCGCCGAAGGACAGCTTGCGGTTCCACAGCGTCCGCCCAAGCACCGTCATGCCCAGACCCGTGGGGAAGAACAGGCGCTGCACCTGGCAGCTCATGAAGCCATCCAGGCCGATGGCCCGCAAGCCCTGCACGTCGCGGTGCAGGACGTGCGCCAGCGCCGTCTGCCCCGGGTCCTTGTAGTGGTCCCACATGAAGTGGTAGTCGAAGTCGAAGCCCTCGCCGCGGAACTGGTCCTGCCAGCCCTTGAGGAAGGCCAGGTTGATCGCCGGGTCGGCGGGGAACTTGAGCTGGTTGCGCTTGTAGGGGGGCAGCTTCGCTGCGCTCACGCCCGCCTCGGTGAACGAAGTCGAGTACGAGCGCGTGATCGGCGCGAACATCAGGATGAAGCGGTCCTGGTTCTTGAGGCGCTCCTTCAGCGGCGGCCACAGCAGGTCCACATAGGCCAGGAAGACGATACGCACGGGCGAGCCGGCTGCCGTGAGCTTGTCATCCAGCTCGTTGAGCATCTTCACGTACAGGTCGGCGGGCCGATGGTCGCGACACAGTGGGCACTCACACTGGTTGTTGCTGCCGTCGGCCAGCCAGAAGTGGATGATGTCCACATCGGGGTTGGCCCCGGCATACTCCACGATGGCGTCGGTCACGATGCGCCGTGTCTCGGGGTTGCCGTAGCACAGATTGGTGTTCAGGGCGATGTTGCCCCACAGCTTGCGCTCGCCCCTGATCTCGGCGAGGTACTGCACGGCGTCCGCGGGGATAGGTCCCTTGTGCTCGAACCACCCCGGCCCCGGGATGCCGAAGGGCTCGCAGGTCCAGCCGTGTCCGACCAGGTGTAGGTCGAGGCCGCGCCGCTTGATCTCGCGCCGCAGCCTCGTCGTCAGTTCCGCCGCCTGCTCGGTGGTGAACTGCGCACGCGGCCACAATGGGTTGGCCTCATGCTCGTACCAGCGCTGGAAGAAGTTGTAGGCCTCGCGGAACTGGATGAAGTAGCCGTTGAACCCCAGCTTCGGGAGCCAGTCCACCATGTCCCGCACATGCTCCCAGCTCACCGCGCCCTCGATGCACACGCCGCGGTGGCGGTACGAGGCCGTCTCCTGCAGTCTGACCGGGGGCAGGGCGCGCAGCGTGGGCAGGGACTCGCCCGTCTTGCCGGGCCGCACCCAGCGGCAGCCCAGTTCGGTCAGGTAGCGGTAGGCGGCGAGGAGGATACTGCGAGGGTTCGAGCCGGCAATGAGACCGCGCTTGGCGGTGGCTTCTATGGTCACTTCGTCGGCTTCGGGTGCCGGCTGGAAGCCGGCGCTCCTACGGCTGCCCAGCCACAGGCCGGGGGCCTTGGGGTCATAGGCACGGGCGCTGCGCACGGACCACTCCTGCCCGGTCATCTGCGAGAGGCAGCGGCGCAGTTCACGGGCCGCCAGCTTCGCCGGTTGGCTCGTGTCAAAGCGGACGATCGTCGGTTGCATGGCCGTCATTCCTTTCAGAGACCCGGGAAGGGATTGCCGGCGCTGTCGGGCAATACAGAGCCAGTCACGCAGCCTGCCGTCGCGGAGGAAGCCCCTTGTTCACCACCGCTGACTGGATCGTTGTCATCGCCTTCTTCGCACTGATGGCCTCGCTGGGCTTCGTCACCCGGCGCTTCATCCATGGGCTGGACGACTACTTCGCCGGGGGGCATAACATCCCCTGGTGGCTCGCGGCCATCTCGCACCACGTGTCTGGGTACAGTGCCTTTGCTTTCGTGGGCTACGCCAGCCTGGCCTACAAGGTCGGCTTCAACATCTGGACCGTTTTCGCCCTGCCCGTCTTCCTCGCCATGGTGGCAGGGGCCTTCATATGGGCGCCGCGCTGGACGCGCCTGAAGGTCATTACGCCCTGCCAGTACCTGGAGGAACGCTTCAACAACCTGGTGCGGCAGGTGGTGGCCTGGAGCGGCATCGGCGTGAAGTTCGTGGATGAGGGGGCCAAACTGTACTCGCTGGCCAAGATCATCAACGCCTGCACGGGGCTGCCGGTCAAGGGTACGATCGTCGCCAGTTGCGCCGTCACGATCCTGTACCTGCTCATGGGAGGGCTGTGGGCCGAGCTGTACAGCGACTTCATCCAGTTCATCGTGCAGTACGGCATCACGCTGGCGTTGGTGCCGATGGTGCTGGCCGCAGTCGGCGGCTGGCGGGCCATGTGGCGCGATCCGCGCACCCCGGCCTTCAGTCTCCTGAGCAAGGATTTCCCACTGTCGCGCCTGTCGGTGTTCCTGGTGGTCATCACGCTGAGCTACAACGGCGGCACGTGGGGTCTGGCGCAGCGGTTCTACTCGATGGGCAAGGCCGCCGAGGCCAAGAAGGCCGCCCTGCTCTCGGCCTTCCTCTATCTGCTCTACCCCATCGCCCTGTACATCCCGGTGTGGGCGGCACCGATCCTCGTGGGGCAGGTGCAAGACCCTGAGATGGCCTACATCGTGGTCGCCCAGCAGCAGTTGCCGCAGGTCATGCCGGGGCTCCTGGGGCTGCTGGTGGCCGGGATGTTCGCGGCCACGATGTCTATGGTCAACTCCGACATCAGCGCTCTCGCGGCGGTCTTCACCAAGGACATCTACAGCCGCACCATGGACCGCGTGGCGGGCGAGAGCAAGCTGCTCAAGGTGGGCTATCTGGCCACAGGGGGCTTCGGCCTGCTGACGATCATCGGGGGCATGGCGACCGAGGGCCTCGGGGGGGCCTTCAAGGCGATGATGGACTGGTACGCGGCGGTGCTGGGGCCGGTGTCGGTGCCGCTGCTGTTCGGCATGCTCGTCAAGCGCACGACGTGGCGGGGGGCCCTGGCGTCATGGCTCGGCGGGTTCGCCACCTTCGTGCTGTTCAAGTACTGGCTCACGAACGTGGTCGCCCTGTCGTTGTTCGGCGCCCCGCCGGATGAGGCCCTGGCCTGGACGTTGACGACGGGAGCCGAACTGCTGGTGACCTTCGCGATCTTCCTGGGCGAAGGCTACCTCGTCCGGCAGACGCCCGAGGAGCAGGCACGCGTGGCGGGGCTGTTCAAGCGGTTGGAGGGGGGCCTGGAGGCGCAGGCGGGAGACGGTGAGGCGTCCGGCGCGTAGCCGGCCTCAGTCCTCCCAGTAGGTCACACTCGACGTGTCGCCCTCCCACAGCCGGACGCGGGCCATCGTGATGCCGGGGAAGGGCAACCTGTCCGCAACCTGACGGTAGATGAACGCCGCCAGGTTCTCGGAGGTCACGTTCTGCTCGGCAAAGGCAGGTAGTTCGTTGAGGCAGCGGTGGTCCAGTTCGTCCAGCACCCCGTCGCAGATCGCCTTCAGTTCGCCGAAGTCCAGCAGCATCCCGTTCTGCAGCGGTTGCGGCCCGGCGACCGTGATCTCCACGCGGTAGTTGTGCCCATGCATGCGCGCGCACGGCCCGTCGTAGTCGCGCAGGTGGTGTGCGGCGGAGAAGGTGCGCTGCACCGTCAGTTCGTACATTCGGTCCTCCAGATCGCGGTCGGGGCCGCTCAGTTGTCGCCGATGATGCGCGCCGTCCACATCACGGCATTGCGCAACATCGGCCGCGTGTCGGCGGAGCCCTCGGGGTGACCACTGAACACGACCACTCGTCCCTTCCCCAACGCGCGCACCACAGTGTGTGAGAACGTCGGCAGCGGCGGGTCACCCACGTCGAAGGTCAGGACCGTCTGCTGGTCCTCACTCTTGGGGACGAACAGAGGGCCGCTGGCGTGGGGGAACAGGATCATCCGGCTGGTGTCATAGCCGTCCGTGAGGGGATGGGGCTGGAGCTTCACCCACACCGGCCCACGCACGTTGAACTTGTAGGTCGTGCAGTCCACTAGCCCGTACTGGTTGGCTGTCGTGGCGCCCCCGCAGATGCCGACATACCCCCCGCCATCGTTGACGTACTTGAGCAGCGCCTGCTTGTTGGCGTCCGTCAACCGCAAGCCCCCACCGCCTGGAACGATCAGTGTCTTGTACTGGCTCAGGTCCGTCTTGGCCAGGTCGTCCTCCGAGATGGCCGTCGGCACGGGCAGATCCAGAGCCTGGTACAGACTGTCCGGCCAGTTGAGCAGCGAGGTGGAGCGCCCATAGATGATGCCGACTCTCGCCGCGAAGAGCTGCTCCCGCCGGCGAGCGGCTTCGCCATCGTCGGCGGCCACCAGGCCCGCCATCTCCTCCATCTTGCGGATGTGGGGCAAGGCTGCCTTCGCGGCCAGAGCCTTCACCTGCAGCCGGCTCAGCCAGCGGTTGTAGATCGTCAGTTCGTCGAGATGAGCCTTCGCCCACGGGCCCGTAGCGGGGGACTTGCAGCCAATGCGGATGGTCGCCGGCTGCTCCATGGCCTGGTACGTGGCCGGGTAACCGGTCTCAATGCCATCGCGGTACAGACCCAGGCCGGCCGGGCTGGCGCCCGCACTGTCCCAGGTGATGACCAGGTGGCTCCAGGCGTTGCCCGGCCAGCCCCAACCATAGCGCCGGAAGGTCCTGCCGCCGGTGCGGACCGTCACCTGGGCCGACATCTCCACGTGAGTGAAGGTGACCTCCATGATGGCGGATCCGTCCTGCCGCAGGAACTGCAGGTAGTAGTGATCCTCCATCTCCTTCGGGTCGTGGAGC
This sequence comes from bacterium, assembly GCA_021372615.1. Lineage (NCBI taxonomy): Bacteria > bacterium. The sequence goes on from JAJFUB010000013.1 coordinate 30,695, forward strand.
GGCCTGACCAGTAGCTCCAGGGCGCCGGAAGCCAGGTTAAGCGGCGGCAGATTGGTGTACTCCACGCACTGCCCGCTCTCAAAGTCCCCAGCCTGCCCGGCCTTGCCCTCAACGTATCTGAGCTTGTCGGCACCGGTGACCGACACCGCCCCGGGTGTCGCTGTGGCCGCGCCGTCGAAGGCGACGTGGAACGGCGCCATCAGCGGCGGCAGGTCCGCCGCAAGTGCCGGCACTGACAGCACGGTGAGGAGCAGGAGAAGTCCCGTGGCGTGGCGCATAGTGACTCCGCAATCTGCCGGCGGGAAGCGCAGCGGCTTGGGTCGCACGGCGTTCCCGGGACACTCGAGGAGGGATTGTGATGCCGAACCTGTTTGGCCGCACCTGGACACGTAGCGAGCTGATGAAGCACGTCGGTGACATTGACCAGATCGGCGGCGCGCGCCGTGTGATGCTCGCCGAAGGCAATGAGGCCGGCTGCGAGGCCGTCTTGTTCCGCACCGGCACCGGACTGACCTTCACCTGTCTGGCCGGACGCGGGTTGGACATTGCGTCGGCGGAGTTCTGTGGCCGCTCGCTCTGCTGGCGCTCGCAGACCGGCGACACCGCCGCTCCCTTCTTCGAGCCCGATGGTCTCGGCTGGCTGCGCAACTTCTATGGCGGCCTGGTCATTACGTGCGGCATGAGCTACGCCGGCGCCCCGCACCAGGACACCAGCTCCAGCGAAGGCGAGCCGACCTGGGACCCCGAGACGGGTCAGTGGATTCCCACCGGTAGTCTCGGTCTGCACGGTCGGGTCAGCAACATCCCCGCCAAGAACCTGTACGTGGATGGCGAGTGGCAGGGCGATGACTACGTCTTCTGGGCACAGGGCAAGATGCGGGAAGGCATTGTGTTCGGCGCGAACCTGCTGCTCGACCGCAAGGTCAGCGCCAAGCTCGGCGAGAACACGATCTGGATCCACGATGAGGTCACCAACGAGGGCTGGAACCCCCAGGAGCACATGATGCTGTACCACTGCAACCTGGGCTTCCCGCTGGTGTGGGATGACAGCAAGTACCTCATCAACGCCCGGAGCACTCGCCCCCGCGACGCTGCCGCCGCCCCCTACGTGGACAAGTGGGCCGAGTTCCCCGCTCCGACACCAAACCAGGTGGAATGGGTCTACTACCACGACATGGCTACCGATGCGGACGGCAAGACCATGGTCGGCTTCGCCCGCAAGGGCTCCGGCGACTGCTGTGTGCTGGGGCTGTACATCAAGTACGACAAGAGCCAACTGCCCCACTTCGGCCAGTGGAAGATGCCAGCGGAGGGGACCTATGTGACGGGCCTGGAGCCGGCTACGTGCCGTGTTGAGGGGCGCGTCAAGGACCGCAACGAGGGGCGCCTGAGGGTGCTGCAGCCCGGTGAGACGGCCGCCTACGACCTGGAGATTGGCGTTCTGAACACGCTGGACGAGGTGGCAGAGGTCGAGGCGCAGATCGCCGCGATGAAGTAGCGGCAGAGCGGAACCAGCCGTCGCGTGGCAACGTCCTCTCCCTGCCCCGGCTGCCTGGCTGAACAGGGGTCTTGCACTAGATATCACTAGCAGGTAAACTGCCAAGCGTTCCGCAGGGGTGCCCGGCGCCCCGGGCGTGGTAGCAGTGCTGGAGATGTCAAGGAGGAAGCACCGATGGAGTCCACTGACGAGCTGAGGTTCCATGAAGCCCATGCATGGGTGCGGCAGGAAGGCAATGAGCTAGTCATCGGCATCACCGATTACGCGGCTGAGCAACTGGGGGATGTGGTCTTCATCGAACTGCCCGAGGTGGGGACAACCATCACGGCCGACGATCCCTTCGGCAGCATCGAGTCCCCGAAGGCTGTCGAGGACCTGGTGGCTCCGGTCAGCGGCGAGGTCGTACGCCGCAACGACGAGGTCGTGGACAGCCCCGAGACCGTCAACGACGACCCTTACGGCGAGGGCTGGCTGATCGCGGTCAAGGCCGACGAGAACACCGATCTCGACGCCCTGATGAGCCGCGATGAGTACAATGACGCCCTGGAGGCTCTGGGCGAGGACGACGAGGCCGACGACGACCTGCTCGACGAAGACGAGGAGGAATAGCGCGCCGGCACAGACCTCCCGGACGCCCCGTGCGGCGTCGTCCGCATGCGCTGGTTCACTCAGACGAGGCGGCCGGTTCATCAGATCGGCCGCCTCGTTCATTCCCCTGCCCGATACACCATGAGCAAGCCAAGACACTGGCGATTGATCTACAGCGGGCCTGCTGACGGAGCCCGGAACATGGCCGTGGATGAGGCCATGCTCGAGGCTGGCGTGGCGGGGCTCATCCCGCCGACGCTGCGTTTCTACGCCTGGCAGCCGCCGGCGGTGTCGCTCGGGTTCTTCCAGCCCCTCGACGACCGCATCAGCCTGACTGAGATCGCCGCGCGCGGCTTCGGCCTGGTCCGGCGCCCCAGCGGCGGGCGCGCCATCCTGCACAAGGACGAACTCACGTACAGCGTGGTCGTCGCTGACGACCTCATCCCGGACGGCCGCAGCGTCATGGGGTCATACCGGACGCTCTCCCGCGGCATTGAGGCGGGGCTGGGGCTCCTGGGCCTGGGCGCCGAACTGGCCGACCGGGCCACGCCTGAGCGCATGAAGGCCCAGGGCCTGCCCACCGTGTGCTTCGCCAAGGCGGCCAAGTGCGACATGACCGTCTCGGGCCGCAAGATCGTCGGCAGCGCCCAGACCCGCCGCCGCGGTGTCATCATGCAGCACGGCTCGGTGCCGATCCATCTCGACCCGGCCGAGCACCTGGCGGTCATGCCGGGCGAGGGCACGGATGAAGCCAGCCAGCAGCGTCTGCTGCAGAAGGCCTGTGGCGTAGCAGACGCACTGGGGCGGTCGGTCCCATTCGAGGAGCTGGCGGAGGCTTTGCGGCGGGGCTTCGAGCAGCGCCTCGGCATTGTGTTGGAGCCCGGCGAATTGACGGCGTGGGAACTGGCCAAGGCCGATGAGCTGTACGCCACCCGCTACGCGACACGCGCGTGGACTGACCATCCCGCCAAGCGCGGGGAGGAGTAGCCACCGTCGCCCCCTCACCGCCTATTCCGCCACGACCTCCACATCGTCAAACCACACCTTCCCCGTCCCGTCCATCACGTTCAGGTACAGGCCCATCGTCGTCCCGGCCGGCTTGATGTGCTCGATCCTCAACTCCCGCCACACCCCCTGTGTGCTCAGCCCCTTGACTTCCTTGGTGCCCTCCGCCGCGCCCGTTGCCCAGACACGGACTGTGCCGCGGAAGTCAGCGTCGGTGAGGTACCACACGCGCAGTGCGTAGCTCTTTCCCGCTTCGACAGGGGTGTCACCACGGTACCATCGGCCCCAGGCCTTCGTACGCGCCCGCTTCTCATCTTCGGCGCTTCCTAACTCCTGGCACCCGATCAGGCCGGCGGTCTGGCCAGTGCGGTGCTTGCCCGCATCGCGCTCGAAGCGGAACTTCCCGCTCTGGACATTCTGGCCCCATGTCGTCGGCTCCGCCTCGAAGCCTCCGTCCTTGACCAGGTTGGCTGCACTGGGAGCGTCGCTGGCACAAAGCCATACCGGCTTCCACAGGCCTCCGGCCCCGGCATTGTCCTCCACGCACACGGCGAGGACGTTGGGTCCGTCCGCGCGTGCCCGATCCGTAATGTCCACCTCGAAGGACTCGCGCCAGGAATCGGTGTTGCCCTGGAACGGGTAGGGCCGCTGCAGGATCAGCTCGCTGTTGAGCCAGACCTTGCAGGCCTCGTCCGCCGCGCCGAAGACGAGCCGCACCTGCCGAGGCTTGTCGCTCCTCGGCACAGTGAACGTCGTGCGATACCAGGCCAGTCCGTCATAGTCGGCCTTGTGCTCGGCCTTCCACTGCTTGCCGATCTCCTGGTTCTCCCACGCGGCGGTCGTGTTGATGGCGTGCCACTTGTCGTCAGCGAAGCCAACGGCGAACCATCTCTCCGCCTCGCCGATCTTCTGCGGGTCCCACATGAACTTCCACGGGTCGGGCAGGCACTGGCCGGGCTGGGCCATCAGCCGGATCAGGTCGCGGTCCCATGTCAGGCTCTCCGACCACGCGAGGTAGGCCATGTTAGCAATGAACTCGCCCTCATGCGCGGCGCGGAACTCATCCAGTGCCGCGAGCGCGGCCACGTAGTCATCCAGCTTGCCGGTCTGGCGATACTCACGGAACGCCCGCTGCGTGGCCAGCGTCAGCTCGGCATTGCGCAGGCCGCTGTCCAGGAACGTCACCCGCGTTTCCGCGTCGGCGTCGCCCCTGGCGGCCATCGTGGCCTTCTCCAGCAAGGCACGCCCCTTCATCATGACGTCGGGCATGAAGATCACGTCGGCATCGCGATAGAGGCGCGACCAGTGCAGGTCCGCAGCCTCGTAAGCCTTGTCGGTCACGCCGGCCGAGACGCGCGCCCAGTGCTCGAAGTACGCCTGCACCGCCGGAGCGGCCTTGCCAAAGGCGCTGTAGTACTCGGCCAGGACCTTCGGGGGCTCCAGGCCCGGATCGTCATGCAGGCGCGCCAGCATGTACAGGTTCGGCCCCTGGGTAGCGTACTGCCCTGTGAGCGAGTCAAAGTCCGTACCAATGAGGCCGTGCTTCGCGGCGAACTGGAAGTCCTCGCCCAGGGCCTGCGCGATGTTGAGCGGCAGGTTGTGTCCGTCGAGCATGTAGTTGGGGCGCAGAAACATGCGCGCCCCGGTCGCCGACCAGCCGTTCCACTGCTCGATGAAGGCCTGGCGCTTCTCCGCGGTCCACGGGTACATCAGCGCCGGGACGACGCCGATGATGATGTGGTCGTTCAGCATTGTTCTGTGCGGGGGCTTGACGTAGTTGGCGTACGCGTAGCCCATCACGATAGCCTCGGGGTCCACCTTCTGCGCCTCGGCCTGCAGGGCCAGGTACGTGCGGGCGTAGCGATCCGATAGCGAGCCAAGAGCCTCGACCCACTGGGGGTCGCCGGCCTCGAAGCGCCGTGTGGCCTCCGCTGCACGCTGGTCGAACGGCACCTTGCTGTCCGGGTCGGGCTCATCCAACGCCAGGCACTGCGGGCAGGTGCATCTGCCGGGGGTGTCATTCTCGCTGGCGTCCACGTGCGGCCGGTCCGGGCTGCGCCTGGCGGCCCAGTCGGCGATCTTCTGGCGGATGAAGCCGGGGTTGCTCACGCACATGGAGATGAGGCTGGGCGAGCCGCCGTGGTAGGTCGGGTCGGAGCGCCGTGTGCCGTCGGGCAGCAGGTTGAAGTACTCGGGGTGATCGGCGTGGTACTTGTCCCACCACTGGGTGTAGGCGTGGGCCATGTCCATGTTGACGCCCATCGCGAACCGATGCCGACGTAACCACTTCCCTTGCTCGTTGAGGAAGACAGAGCGGTTCTTCTGGTCGGCCCAGCCCTTCGGCCCGGACATGGCGGCGCCACCCTCGCGCCACCGCGCATGCACGAAGGGCGGCGCGAAGGCCTGGTCGGCGAAGGTGGCGGCGATGTCGGCCTGGCGAGGGATGACTTCGCCCAGAGGGCCCGGCCACAGCCAGCGCACCCCAAGCTGCTTCTCCAGCAGGTCATACACCGCGAACAGCGTGCCGACGTGCGTGCGGTTGCCGTGCTGTACCCAGAACACGTCGCCCGGGCTGTCGTCGCCGATGAGGTGCAGATTGCCGGCGGCACTCCGCGCCAGGTAGCCGTTGGGCCTGAGCTGATCGAGCTTCAGGCCGAGCGCCAGCGTCGCCTTGCACGGCCCCAGGAAGAGCAGGCCCGTGCCCGTCCGGCAGTCGGCCTCCCTCACGATAGGCAATGTGGCGCCGCTGGCTCTGGCTACGTGGTACTGCAACTCCTCCGCCGCAGCCTTGACGACAGGGAGAGCCTCGTCGGGGATAACCAGCGTGGCGACGGGTGCTCCGGCGCGCGTGAGCTGCAGGGCGGAATGGGCCGGCGCGATGGCGGCGGTTAGCAGCGATAGCAGTACCATGGTTCGCAGCATGGAGGGCTCCGGGGGACACGGCGTCTAGGTCCGCTGAATGTAGTTCATCCGCAGCGTCGCCAGGATCTGCTCCACCTCGCGCTTCTCGGCGCCGCTGAGGCTCTCGCCCAGGGCTGTCTGGATGTAGGCTATGGTGTCAATGGCCAGCCGCGCCTGCGGCAGGTCCATCTTGGTCTCCTTGGCTCCCGGAGCCAGTTGCAGGCCCAGGTGGACCCACGCCTGCTCAACACACATGCCGAACACCATCCGCAAGATGCCGTGCATGTCAATCTGCACGGCCTCCTCGGCCGGCGTCTCGGCTGCGGTGTTCTCGGCTCCAGCGTCGCTGTCAGGCGCGGGCGCAGGCCCATCAGGCCCTGTCTCCGGAGCCGCCGCTTCCTCGTTCTGGTGGCCGATGCGCTTGTCCACCTTGTGGTACGTCTCCTGCTGTTCCTCGTCGCGGTCATCAACCATGGTCGTCACCTCACTCCGGGCTGCCACCCGAGTCCGGGTATGTCCACGCGCACGTTGCGTCCGGCCTCGCCGAAGGCACAGCGCACGCCGGTCAGCTGCTCGATCACGTCGGCATTCGTCTGCAGGTGTCCCGTCAGCCGCGGCGTCACATACGACGATGGACCGTCGGCCAGGGCGCAGTAAAGCTGCAACTGGTCCGCCAGGCGCTCGTCCACCGTCGCTTCGCTGGCGAGGAAGTCGCGCAGCTGCCGCCCGGCCTCTGCCCCGACCTCCTCGGCCTTCTTGCCGCGCTCACCGAGTGCGGTGAAGCCCCCGCCGCCGGGCTCGAAGGCTGCCACCGTCATGCAGGTCGTCCCCGACCCGCCGGACCGTGGCTGCTCCTCGCGTTGCTTCACCGTACCTAACCCCGGCACTTGCGCCGCCGCCGCCTGGTTCTGCCGCTCGGCAATGTGTCGCGGCAGGTGGTCGGAGACGATGCTGCGGGAGGACAGCCGCCACCCCTGCCCCCGCACCTCCAGCGTCAGCGGTCGCAACGGCCCCGTCAGTGGCTCCACCCAGGCCTCGATCTCGCCCCCTCCCACCGGGTACCAGCCGGCGCAGTTACGGTGTAGCTCTACTGCCACGCCCATGCGCGCAACCGTCGGCACGAAGACATCCTGCAGGTATGTGAAGACGGGGCTCCAGGGGACGTCGGTTCCCCCGCGCAGCACTACATGCGAGGCCTGACACGCGAACAGTAACGGCGGCAGGATCGCCTGGAGGATCAGTCCCACCGACCCAGCGCTAGGGGCGACATCAGCGACGTCAAACACAAAGCTCCCGCCGGCCAGACCACCTGGCTGCAGCGCGATGGCCTGCGACCGCAACTCGTCACCTTCCAGGCGGCCCTGGCAGACGGCCGCCACCGCGCGACAGGCTGTCAGGTGCTGCGCAGCCAGACCGGGCTTGGGCCGCCCGGCACGGATACTGGCGATTCGCACCGGCTTGCCCAGCACGGCCGCCAGCGATAGGCTGGTGCGCAGCATCTGCCCACCGCCCTCGCCCCGGGAGCCGTCAATGACCAGTACATCACTCATGGAGCGTCAGCAGCAGAACTCCATGCTCTGCACTTCCACGCCCTCGATGGCGGCCAGCTTCTCGCCCAACTCACGGCACTTGGTCTCGTCCCCGAACATCTCCAGCAGCAGCAGCCCCTTGGCCGAGCAGAAGCTGTCGTCCACATTGTGCAGGCCCAGGCGCGTCTTGATGTGGCAACCATACTCGGTGAGCAGAGACTGCACCGACGCCGCGCCGGCCATGCGGTCCGTCAGCAACACGCCGTAGATCAGCCGCTTGTCTTTCATCATCCGCACCTCTCATCCTGTGCTCGGGATGGTACAATAACCAGGCTACACGTCTCACCATAGTTCCCGGCAGGGGGCGGAGATTCCTTGTTCGTCCCCCTCAGCCAACGAGGTGCATCTTGTCCGACCAGTACCGACTTGAGCATGACTTGCTGGGCGCGCGCCAGGTCCCGGCCCAGGCCCTGTACGGCATTCACACGGACCGGGCGCTCGAGAACTTCCCGCTCACCGGCCGTCGCGTCAACCCCGCCCTCGTTCACGCCTATGGGGCCGTGAAGCTGGCATGCGTGCGGACGAATGCGGAGTTGGGGTACCTCGAACTGCCCGCCACGACCGAGGCTCTGCAGCAAGCCTGCCACGAGATGATGGAGGGCCTGCTTGATGAGCACGTCGTCGTGGACGCCCTCCAGGGCGGCGCGGGGACCTCGACCAACATGAACGTGAACGAGGTGCTCGCCAACCGCGCTTTGCAGACCATGGGACTGCCCTTGGGGAGCTACGAGGTCGTCAGCCCGCTGGATCATGTGAACCTGCACCAGTCCACGAATGACACCTACCCGACGGCGCTGAAGGTCGCGGCGATCAACCTGCTGCGCGAGTTGGAGCGCGACGTGATCCAGTTGCTCGAGGAGTTCCAGCGGAAGGAGCGCGCCACAGCGGGAGTTGTGAAGGTCGGGCGCACACAGCTGCAGGACGCGGTGCTCACAACGGTGGGGCGCGAGATGTCCGCTTACGCCGAGGCCTTCGCGCGCGACCGCTGGCGCATCTTCAAATGCGAGGAGCGTCTGCGGGTCGTCAACCTCGGCGGCACGGCCATCGGCACCGGACTGGCCGCCCCGCGCCGGTACATCTTCCGGGTCATCGAGCACCTGCGCGACATCACCCACCTGGGTCTGGCACGCGCCGAGAACATGGTCGAGGCCACCCAGAACACCGATGTCTTTGTCGAGGTCAGCGGCATCCTGAAGGCCTGCGCGAGCAATCTGCTCAAGGTCGCCACCGACCTTCGCCTGCTCTCCAGCGGCCCGGACGCGGGGTTCGGGGATATCCGCATCCCCGCGCGCCAGGCGGGCTCCTCCATCATGCCGGGCAAGGTCAACCCGGTCATCCCCGAGGCGGTCAGCCAGGCGGCGATGCAGGTGATGGCGAATGACCAGACCATCGCAATGGCGTGCAGCCTGGGCAACCTGGAGCTGAACGCCTTCCTGCCGATCATCGCGGATGCCCTGCTCGGCAGCCTGGACCTGCTGCGCCGCGCGTGCGACATCTTCACCCGTCTGTGCGTGAAGGGCATCGAGCCGAACGAGTCCAGAACGCGGCAGCAGGTCGCCAGCGCCACGGCGACGGTCACGGCGCTCGTGGAGCACATCGGCTACCACAAGGCCCAGGAAGTCGCCGCTCGCGCCAGCGCGGAGGGTAAGCCCGTCCGCGACGTGGCCGTCGAGATGGGGCTGCTGACGGCGGAGGAGTTCGACGAGTTGACGAGCCCGGAGGCGGTGACGAGGCTGGGGAGCCCGGAGGGGACGAGTAGGCACGATACCGAATGGGAGGGATGATGAATGCCAGATATAGGGATTGAGACATACGGATGCGGTGGCCGTACCAGACAGGTGCTTGGTGATGTCTGCCTCGAAGTCAACGGATGCCAGACCGTCTACCACTGTGCTCTTGGGGACGATCACCGCGCTGATGCGCCGTCAGTGGACACTGGCTCGCTGGACGCGCTGGTAGAGCAGCTTACTGATGGGGGGCACGTCAAGGTCATCGTCACCGACCTGCCATTTGATGACAACTGGTTCGCACACCATCGCCGGCGCGCTGCGGTGCTCACGACCGCCGACTGGGATGACTACTACGCGCCTCCGCCGCTGAAGACGTACCTCAAGTACATTCTGGCGCAGAGCCTGCTTCTGTCGGCCGCCGATCTCGACGAAGACGCAGTGCTCGACCGGCACCCCCATCTCCATCAGACGCATGCATGCTGCTTTGATCTGTGTGCCTGGAAGACAGACATCCGGTTCGGCCTGCAGTCTGGAGCTTTGTGCCACGAGTGCCGATCACTCCTCCAGCAGATGGGCGCACGGCGCGACGCTATGGAGGCCGCGGACCAGATCCTCGACCAGGTGCGGTACGAGGCACTCGCACGAGCGCATGCATACGAGCCCCGGTCGGCTTTCGTGGTGATGCCGTTCACCACAGCCGGCGACGACAATGAGGAATGCTACAAGTGCGCGATCGCGCCCGCGTTGGAGGACGTTGGCCTGCGGCCGGTCAGGTATGACGAACAGCGCAGGCCCGGGCGCATCTACGACGGAGTGCTCGACTGCATCGCTCGATGTGGGGTCGTGGTGGCCAAGGTGAACCCGCTCGACAGGGAGCAGTCTGTTCGCCCGAACGTTGCTCTCGAAGCTGGGCTAGCGTACGGCATGCGCAAACCGACGTTCCTCATATGCCGCACGGACAAGATGGACAAGTTCAAGAAGCGGTGCTCAGACCTGTCAAACGAGCATCTGGTCGGGTACCGGGTTGGGGCATACGGTGAGTTGCGCGCTGAACTTGTCCAGTGGCTGCGACACTATGCCGGCTAGAACGCGCCCGGCGCGCCTGTGCCATCGGCCCCCGCAGGCGGCGACCGACAGTAGCCACGGGTGGAGCGCAGCGCAACCCGTGGATTCTGGCTCCCTATTCCTCTGCTCTCGCGTGTCGTGGCGCCTGTCCGCGTCCGTTCCGGGCAGCGGCCAGAATGCAGTCTCTGTGCATATTGGCCGGGCCGCCGCTCAGGCCTCCCACCCCGCCAATCTCAGCATCTCCGCCACCGGCACAAACAGTGGGGAGTCGTGATCGCCCCCGGGCACTTCCCAGTATGTGAAGCGCGGCTGGTGCTGCAGCGCGGCAGCTTCCTCGCGGACCTTGTCCACCGGGATCAACGCGTCGCACTCGCCGCTCGCCAGCAGGAACGGCATCGTCAGCCGGTCGGTGCGGGCGATGACCGAATGGGCTGCATAAACCTCCGGCACTTCCTCCGGCGTGCCCCCGTAGGCCGTGATGATTGCCTGCGCGAGGTCCTGGAGCACGGGCAGATCGCTCTGCCGCGCGAAGTCCAGCCGGTCCGCGAGATCACATGCGCCCAGCGCCACGAGCCCTCGCACGCGCTCGGGGTGGCGGACGGCGAAGATCTGGGCGCTCGACGCCCCGCCTGAGCCACCCAGGAAGATGAACCCCGCCCGTGGGGAGAAGCGCGCCTCGATCTCGTCCAGCAAGTCCGCCGTGTCCACCACCGTCTTGGGGCACATGTACGTCGTGCCGCGCAGGTTGGGTGTCAGGAGGCCCATGCCTTCTTCCAGGAAGACCGGCAGGAAGTGGTCGCGGATGTCCCGGCGGGTGTAGAGCTGATCCCCGGTCGAGAAGGAGCCGTGCAGGTAGACCAGGACGGGCTTGCCCGGGTCGCCGGGACGGAACAGTGCCCAGTCGTGCAGGCCGTCCACGTCGCTGGTGAAGCTCAGCCGCGTCGTGCCCTGAGGGAACACCTCGCCGTCGCCGATGTCCACAATGTCCGTGACCTTCATGCTCAGTACACGCTCCTATCGTGCGGTTCGCCGCCGTCAGCCCGAGCCCTGCCCGCCATCGGAGGGTCGGGGCCAGGGCGTCGCTTCAGATCGCGCTTGCCTAGATGCGGCGCAACGTGTAACTTGTATTCACTCTGTGACGTGGCGCCGGTCCGCACACGGCGCCACGTCGCTGCTATCTTGGATCGGAGCACCACATGCGCCAAGGCTTGCCGGGTTACTGCCGCCGCTCCCTCGCCATCCTGCTGGTCCTGGGTGGGGCTCTTCCGCTATCGGCGGCTGACTGGCCCGGCTTTCAGGGCCCGGGGCGGCGGAACGTCTGGGACGAGACGGGCATCATGCGCCAGTTCCCGGCCGAGGGGCTGAAGGCGGTGTGGCGCACGCCGATCGGCCCTGGCTACGGCGGGGCGGCCGTGGCCGGGGGGCGTGTGTTCGTGGGCGACTACCTGAAGCGCGAGGGGGGCGGCGTTGAGCGCGTGGTGTGCCTCGACGAGCAGACCGGGCAGATCCTGTGGGCCTATGAGAACCCCCGGGCCGATTACACCAAGATCGCCTACAACAGCGGCCCCCGCTCCACACCAACGGTGGACGGCGACCGGGTGTACTTCGTGGGTGCGGGCGGCGATCTGTACTGCTTGAGGACCGAGACGGGGGTCCCGCTGTGGCAGGTGAACCTGCCGGCCCAGTTCCAGGCCAAGATCGCGCCCTGGGGGTATGCCGGCAGCCCGCTGGTGCAGGGCAACCTTGTCATCACCGGGGCGGGCGCACCGCAAGCCCGGCTCGTGGGGCTGGACAAGATGACCGGGCAGGAGGTCTGGCGGGCGCTTCCCACGTCCAGCGACCTGGGCTACGGCTCACCGATCATCGTCCGGACCGGCGGTGTGGACCAACTCATCAGCTACACACCCGGCGAAGTCGCCTCGCTCGACCCACAGACGGGGAAGGTGTACTGGCAGATCCCGTTCCCGGGGGTGCAGTGCTGCATGACCCCGGCGTTCGACGCAAGCCGCCTCCTGGTCAGCAACTTCTACACCGGCTCAGCGCTCATCACACTTGCTCCCGACCAGCCCGCAGCGGTGCTCGCGTGGAAGTTCGGCGGGCAGAACGAGGTCAAGACCGAGGGGCTCCATGCCCTGATGTGCTCCCCCGTGTTCAGCGGCAACTACTTCTACGGGGTCTGCAGCTACGGACAGTTCCGCTGCCTCAATGCCCAGGATGGGCAGCGTGTGTGGGAGACGCTCGACGTCACCCGCGAGAACCGGCGCTGGGCCAATGCGTTCATCGTGCGCAACGGCGACGTGTTCTTCGTCAACAACGACCGCGGTGAACTGATCATCGCCGACCTGCAACCAGACCACTACCGCGAGCTGAGTCGGATGCAGCTGATCAAGCCAACGTCCGGCGGGGCCGGAGCACGAGAGCTGGGCAAGGTGAACTGGGTGCCCCCGGCCTATGCCAACCGGCATATCGTCATCCGCAATGACGAAGAGATCATCCGCGTGTCACTGGCGCAATAGCGGAAACACTCGTGCCCCCGACGACACTAACAAGAACCGCTACGACCCGGTGTCACTGCATGGAACGCCCATCCCTGCCGACCGCTGTCGCGTGTCTCCTGCTGCTCGCCTGGGCGCTGAGCAGCGCCGCGGCTGCCCCTTCGTCCTTCCCCGCACCCGAGCCACTGCACATTGGCGTGGCCGGCGACTACCCGGACGGGCTGGACGGCGTGCTGGCAGTACGGGGGCTGCCGCATGAGCGCATCTTCCCATGGGAGTTGGCTGACCCGGCGGTGCTGAAGCAGTACGACCTGCTACTGCTGTCGTCGCCGGTCGCGACGCGCGGGGACCTAGATCCGGCTCTGCGTGGCTGGGTAGCGGCCGGCGGGCGAGCGTACATCGAGGTCTGGGCGGGGATGCGGGGCCCCTGCCCCTTCGCGGACCTCGTCTTTGTCGGCGGGAATACGCCGCTGCAGGCGGACACGCTCCTCTCAGCCGCGGAGAGCCCCATCCTCGCCGGGCTGGACCGCGCGCTGCCGATCAACACGTTCCATCTGCAGGGCACGTTTCTCCGGCCGTTGCGACCCGAGGCGAAGGTGCTGGCGCAGTTCTGCCCTGACGGCGGCGGCACGCCGTACCCGTACGGGGTGGCGGCCATCGCCCTGCCGTACGGGCAAGGCGAGATCGTCTATTCGGGCTCACCTTTGTCGTTCTGTTGCTTCCATCGGGGCCCAACCACCGAGCCATTCCTCATGAACATCATCGGCTATCTGGCTCGTGGCCGCGCCGTCGCCCGTCTGACGACGGGCGCGCCCGAGCCTGAGGAAGCGACCGGGGCGCCGCCGCCGACGGGAATGATGCCGGGGCAGAGCGCCGAGAGCGCCGCCAAGCCTCCGCCCGGACTGGTGCTGGTGGAGGCGGAGGCAGAAGACCCCTACAATGTGGGGCTCACGATCAAGCCCCCACCGCGTCCGAGTGACCAGCCGGCGGCCATCGTCCTCGACGCGCACTACAGCCCTCGGGGCCAGCTCCAGCGGCCGGCGCTCTGGTTGGTGCTGACCAGAGAAGGCCTAACGCTGCGGGCCGGGGCGACGGCGAAGTCACCCGCGTTGGCTTCAGCGAGGTGGCAGCCCCCCGCCCAGGCCACGCCACTGCTGATTCGGCGACGCGCTGGCAGTGTAGCGGTGACGGTGGGCGAGAACGAACTGCTGCGAGCGACGACGACCGTGGCCCCAGGCGGGGCCATCGCTGCCGCCAGTGGCTGCGTCAGTCTGATGCAGGCCCACTACCAGCCCGTGGCGCCGCCCGACTTCGCCGATGACTTCATGCGTGACCCCGGAGACCCCAGCCCCTGGACCACGGTGAGCGGACAGTGGCGGGTCGTTGGCCTGGGCAATGAGGAGCAGTCCGTCAATGGCTTCTACCTGCAGGGCACCGGGGCAACCGAGGCGCTGACGGCGACAGGCGACAGCTGGTGGGAGAACTACGCGGCCAGCGTGGCGGCCCGGCTCGACGGTGACGGGGCGGCCGGGTTGTGCGCGCTACGGCAGGACAACGGTGACTACGTGGCCTTCACCGCGGACTCGTCGCGGCAGGCTTCGGCGGCACTGAAGCTCGTGCAGGTGCGCGGGCAAAAGGAGACGGTGCTGGCCCAGAAGGCCGGGGGCATCGCGCCCGGGCAATGGGTGCGGCTCACGATCCGCGTGCAGGGGGACAGGACCGAGGGCCTACTCGACGGTCAACCGGTGCTGCGGGCCTCGCACCGTGAAGTGCGCGGCGGGGGGATCGGGCTGCTCATGCGCGGCGGCGGCGCGCGCTTCGATGACGCGATGGTGCAGGCGGCCACGGAGGCGCTGACATCGCCACGGCATGAGGGGTCGCCGGCCGCAGATGTGCCGCCCTCGTTGGGGCCGCAGGATGCGCTGACATGGGCCAATGCGGCAGCGGCCTGGACGGCCTCGGCAGAACGGCCGTCGCTGCTCTGGCATGAGGGGCAGTTTGGCACCCTCACGTGCTCGCTGCGCCTGGAGCCGGTATCGGAGCCCGCGTTGCGGCGTCTGATCCTGGCGCCATCGTCGGCAGCCCCGGAGGCGGAGTGGCTGACCCTCACAGCGGAGGCGCTGCCCGGCACCAGGCAGGTGCAGGTGGTGCTGCAAGCTCCCGGCCAAGCGGCGGCGGAGAAGCACGTGGAGGCGGCAGAGACCGGGCGCCTGGTCCTGTCCCGAGAAGGCGAGCGGATCACCGTCACGTGGAACAAGCAGCCGCTGCTACGCACGACTTGCGCAGCCCCGCTGCCCTGTGTTGGCCTGGAAGTCATGGGGCCACCCCTGCCGGTGGAGGGCGTGCGCGTCACCGGCCCGCAGGTGCGAGACTACATGTTCGGCGTCGCGCCGGTGGACTGGCAGGTGTCAGCCGGCACGTGGGAGGTCGCCTCACGCTGGGCATGCGACAACCGCTGGTCATGGTTCGCCGGTTGGGGCTACGGCGACTTCGCGACGTGGAACAAGCACCGTATAGACGGCGATGTGGCGATGGAGTACACGATGGGGATAAAAATGCAGGCGCCGGGCGGGTCCGAGACCACGCGCTGCCGCGACCTGAATGCGGTTCTGTGCGGTGACATGACCAACCCACGTACCGGCTATAGCTTCATCGTGGGGGGCGATGGCGGCGTCAAGACACAACTGCTCCGCAACGGTGCGGTTGTGGCGGAGGCGCCCGACATGCGCGTGCCGGGTGGCTACGGCATCCATCACGAGTGGTTCCGGGTGCGTGTGGCGCGCATCGGGCACCGGGTGGAGATGGACTTCGAGGGCCGCCCCGTATTCCGCTACAACGACCCCGAGCCGCTGCTTGGTGGCTTCGTGGGCCTGTGGAGCCGTGACAACGGCATCCTCGTGCCGCGGGTGACGATCTACCAGTAGCCCGGTCCGCTGTCTCAGATGAAGTTCTTGTATGTCCTGATGTGCGCCAGCGGCCCGATGGCCCCCCACAGCGAGCCCAACACGTAGTCCCCCAGCAGCAGCCCCAGGAAGAAGCGGAAGGCGTGCTGGTGGCCATGTCGGCCGCCATAGCGCAGCACCACGACCTTCACCAACCAGCCTACCAGGAACGAGTTCCAGAAGTAGTTCATCGCGAAGCTGTTGGCCAGCGCGTAGCCGGCCGGGTGCAGCGGCAGCGGGGTGTTGAAGTGCACCCAGCGCAGGCCCCAAAAGAGGAAGCCGCCAACGCCCATCGCTACGACCGACGCGCCCTTCGGCCCCGGCATCGCGTTGAGCCAGCCCGCCAGCCGCGTGTAGCTTTCGTTGCCCACCCACGACTTGAAGGCCATGCACTTGGCCTGCGCCCCCTCGCGGAAGGTGATCTGGGCGTTGGCCCAGTAGGCCATGAGGAGCCCCAGGACGGCGGCGATGATGAGAGTCCGCACCAGGGCGCGGAGGTCCAGCCCGGACAGATCCGCCATCTTCATGCTCTCGAGCTGGAAGGGCATCGGGTGGCTGCGGTAGCCGCGGTTGAACCAGTAGACAACGGAGAGGGCGGTGAGTTGATGCGCCCCCAGAGCCCGCGCGCCGAAGGCGGATACGAGGATGCGCTGGGGGTTGATGTAGTAGATCTCGTGCGGGGTGCCCAGCTCCGCACGGACCCGCGTGATGGCGATGGAGAGCAGGAAGAAGACTGCCATGAAGGCGAGCATCACGCCAAGGTTCATTCCTGCGAACATGAAGAAGGCACCAAGCGCGACCAGGCAGACGCTGCCGCCGATGATCCCGGCGCGGTACTGCCGCGCTTCCGCGTCGTCCTGGCTCCAGGCAGCTTGCCAGACACGCGCCAGGTGCGGGCGGCTCGTGGCCAGCGCCCCCAGGGCCAGCGCCAGCCACGCTCCTGAGGCCTGGTCGGCCACGTAGGGGAAGCCCTCAGGCGGCGCGGCGCGCAGGCCGATGGTGCCGGCCACGATGAACTGCAGTTGGCTGACCAGGAAGAAGAACCAGCAGGAGAACGACAGATCGGACGGTAGGAAGAAGGCCAGGGCCACCGCAAACGGGTACAGCCCGTAGTTGAAGCGGTACAACCACGTCCAGGGCACCTCGCGGAAGGGCGGCCAGACGAGCTTGATGAGCGGCACGGCCGGCACGGCCTCATTGAGCACATGCAGGCCGTTAAGGACGTCAATGAGTGCAGCCGCCGCGAAGCCGCCCCAGAGCAGACGGTCGGCGAAGAGCGTCCCCCCCGTCGTCGTTGTCTCGCGCGCCATCTCCACCGGGAGGACGACCAGCGGGTAGGTCAGGCGCTCGTGGTTGATCCACTGGCGGCGGATGAGCACGTTGAAGGCCAGCATGGCGCCCATCATCGCGCAGAGCATCAGGCCCCAGCCCAGCAGCGGGCCCAGGAACGGCCCGATGGCACGCGGGTCCAGGAAGCTGGCCTCCCCCTCGTAGAACAGGCGCAGAGCCGTCGGGTCGGAGACGACGAGACCGCGCGGAAGGTACTCGTGGAAGAGCAAAGCCCACTTGTTCTCGGGTGTGGCTGACCAGTAGGCGTGGCCGATGGCGCCGAAGAGGTTCTGCACGAGGTCGTGTGCCGCCAGCGTCTCAGCCACGACCATGCAGCAGTAGATCGTGAGCAACTCGACGGGCGTGAGCGCCAGCCCCCGGCCGCAACGGCGCACCAGCAGGTTCAGCAAGGCCACCACGAAGAGCAGGAAGATCGGGGTAATGAACAGAGGCAGACACGAGCCATCCATGATACCCCACCGCGCCTCGGCGAGCACCACCCAGTAGGCGTTCAGCGCCGCCAGCGCCAGCCCAATCACCAGCGCGCGAGGCGTGGCCCTGGTGGCGCGATCTGCCGCGCGCGCCTGGCTGTCGGGCGCCTCAGGCGTGGTCAGCCGCTCTGCTGCGAGCTTCGGGCCCTGTGTCAGTACCCCTTCACCTCCCACGGCCGTGTCGCCGCCTGCTCGACGAGAGCCGTCCACTTACTCACTTCCGCCTTCTCGCAGACCAGGATGAGGCAGGTCATCGTGTCCTCGTCCAGGACGACGGCCTGTGCTCCGGGGCGCGTCTCCAGCGTGTGCCACTTGCCGTTCTCGAGGTCTCCCAGCACCAGCACGGGTTCCCGCAGCGTGCTGTCTGCCAGTCGTGGGAGCTTGCCCGCCGACAGTGGCGCCACCAGCAGCGCTCGGGCCTGCGGGACCGGCCTGCGGTCCAGTGACAGGATCATCACATGCGCGTCAGACGCCTGAGATGGCGGCATGGACACGGCGACAGCCTGCCCTGCCACATCGGTAGCCCTGAAGGCCGGGTAGCGAATGCTGTCCCCCGGCAGCGGCGCCAGCGGGTACTTGAGCATGAACGTTCCGCCGCCCTGCAGTGGCTGGCTAATCGTGTGGCACTCACACTGGGCGGGCAGGAGTTCCCCAGGCGAAGTGTTCGGAGCTGGCAGGACGGAGGCGTACAGCGCCGCCAGCGTCGTCTTGCCTTCAGAAGTAGCGTCCAGCTCCAGCGGATCCGCGCAGTACGTCACCTCACCCGCGCCGACCTTGTTGCGGTAGACACCGACGCCCAGCACCCGTGCCGTAGTCGGTCTCGCCTCGAGGCAGGGGCGTAGGTCCACGTCCTGCCCGTTGGGCGTCGCCCGCTGTGCTTCCGGCCCTCGCTGAGGGGGCGCCGCCAACTCCCTCACGTGTTCCACGCCGCACAGCTCCGTCAGCCGCGCCGCTCGCGTGCGCTTGCGGTCCCAGTTGTACGAGAGATCGCCCGTCACCAGGAGCTTGCCCCCCTGGCGCACCCACTGCAGCACGCGCTGGTATGTCTGGTCGTCCGGGCAGTACGGCGCGGGCCAGATGAGCAGCTTCGTCGCCGGCGTGAGTGCATCCGCGTTCTGCTCATTGAGCACGTTGAAGTTGGCGCTGAGGCCGAGCAGCGTGCGGAAGCTGCTGAAGACGGCGGTCACCGCGAGTTGGCTCTGGTTCCCCAGACGCAGGCTGTCCGGCTGTAGCACGGTCACCTCGGCGGGGACATACTTCGGACGCAGGAAGCGCCAGACGAGGCTCAGGTTGCGGTGCCAGTAGGCCACGTCCTTGGGCACACGGCCGTTGGGGTAGAAGACACCCCAGGGAAAGCAGTTCTCCGAGGCGTCGCGGAGGCACCAGTTCTGCACCTTGCTCGCGCCCATGGCCAGCCCGTAGCAGGCGACGGCCATGAACAGCTCCTTCTGCTGCTCCTCGGTGCGCACGATGTGGTAGCCTCCGGCACCGTTCTCGACGCTCCAGGCCGGGTGGGTCTTCACGCCATACTCACCCAGCGAGACGGACTTGCCACGCACGCGCAGGTCATTGAGGCGCAGGTGCAGGGGTAGGTACTCGATGTCCTCGTTCGGCAGGCGGAAGTACCCGATGTTCGACAGATCCTGATCGCCAATGGAGAGGATCAGGTCCAGGCCGCCGTAGGGCTGCTGGTAGTACTCCGAGGTGATGGGGTGGTCCGTGTCTCGCGCTCTGATCGCCTGGACGTGGCGCTGCACCCAGCGGCGGGTCAGCCCGACCTCGAAGCGCGCGACATCGGCCGCCCGCGTACTGGCCCACCCGGCGGCCGGGGGTGGGGGATAGGCGAGCTTGCCCCACTCGCCATACATTTCGTCGCCCCAGGAGGCCTTCAGGGTCCCGGCGGAGCCGTACTTGTCGCCAAGCCATCCATTCCACAGCGCCGTCAGGTTCTCGGTGTCCTTACGGGTGAGCTGGAAGTCGCCGTTGAGGTAGTAGAGGAGCCCGGGGTACGGTCTCATGTGCTCGGCATAGGCCTGGCACTCGTTCGCCTGTTGCTCCAAGGCTTTGTCGCCAATAGCGACGTCGTGGCCGCAGAGCTGGCACGGCATGAACACCAGGCCCTCGCGCTGGCACGACTGCGCCATGGCCTCGAACTGCCGCCAGTCCGCTTCGCTGTACGTCCAGCCGGGGTTGACGAACTGCAGGTTCTCGTAGAGGTTGAAGCCGAAGTCCCGGGCCGCCACGTGGTCCAGGTGCCATGTCCACGGGTTCTCACAGGCGCTCCGGTAGCTGTTGGAGTACGTGTCGCTGCCGAACACGAAGAGCGGCTGGCCACCCAGGTGTAGGTAGTTGTCGTGGAAGCGCAGCTCCGGCCCCTTCGCAATGGCCTGCGGCGACTGGACCATGAAGCCGCTCGCCATCGCGTCGAGCGGCTGTCGGTCTTGCAGCAGCCTCACCCGCACCTGGTAGAGGTCGCTCGCGAACTCCTTGGGCGACCAGGTCCCCTCGACGACCTCGCTGCCTCCGGCGGGCACTGTCACGCGCCAGGCCGCGGCACCGTCGGGCGTCCTGCCACCATCCCTGTAGATCAGGACATTGACATCGCACGTCTGCGGCGACGTGCCCTGGTTCTGCACCGCCACCTGGTACTTGACCGGCTCGCCTTGCCTGTAGAGCGCAAGGTCGGTCTTGAGGTTGCGCAGGAACAGACCGCGCGCGATGAAGCGCGCAGTGTTGACCAACCCAGTGTCCAGCCACGGCGACGTGCCATCGAACAGGTCACGGTTCTCTACCCCAAAGAACGCCCACATGGAGCCGGAGAAGTAACCGTTGTAGTGCAGCATCAAGGCGCCCGCAGCTCCGCGCGGGCGGCCGAAGCGGTCCCGCCCCTCGAGCAGCTCCACCCAGCGTGCGTTGTCATAGCCCTGAACGCCGGCCGCGGCCCAGCCCGACAGCGGGGCTGTCAGCGAGCCACCGGTGGGGAAGAGGTACTGCTCCGCGCCGGGCTGCAGCCTTGCCACTCGGCGCAGCGGGAACGACGCGTCGAAGGCGCCGATCTGCGAGGGGGCCACGCCAAGGCCGTCACCGGGACGGCCGGTGGCCGTGCTCATCGGTGTGGGCTTGGCGTCCCCCAGCACCGAAAGGCGCAGGTTGTCGAACCAGGCGGTGCCGGAGGCCTGGTACAGGCCCATCTTGAGGTGCAGGCGAGTGGTGCCGGGGGCGGGGTTGAAGTCGTGGGTGTACTGTTTCCAGGGAGTGGTCCCGCGGGCCACGCCGAAGTCGCGCCACTGCACTAGCTTGTCGCCGGCATATTCGTACACCGCGAGGTAGGCCATGCCGGTGCCGGTGACGCTGTCGCTGCGCATCCAGCCGCTCACGCGGCAGGCTCCCCCCTTGGGCGGAGGCATGTCGAGGTACCAGCGTTGCTCGTGGCGCCTGTCGGCCGGCACGACCACCCGGGCGCAGGCATGACCCTCCTGCGGCTGTTCACTGACGATTGTGCAACTCGTGCCGTCGCGCCGCCAGGTGGCATCGAGTGCGGTGCCGCCGATGGGGGCGGCATCGGTCGCGCGCTCGAAGCCGCCGTCGGGCAAGACGGTGTGCTTCAAGGCCTCCTCGACCTGCGCGGCCAGGACGTCCTTCTCCTCCACCCAACGCCCATCTTGCTGCAGCAGCAGACGGTTGAAGGCGTAGCCGCCAGTGGAGATGAAGCTGCCGCCCAGGTGCAGGTAGTCAATCAGTGCCCGGCGGGCGACTGCCGGGAAGGAGGCACCGCACGGTAGGGCGACGAGAGCGTAGTGCCGGGGCTGCAGCCGTCGCCGGTCAGCCATCTCAGCCGCCGACAGATACTCGACGCGCAGCCCCGCCTGCCCCAGCAGCTTTCCGAGGCGCTCGGGGCTGGAGGCAGCGCCCGTGGCAGGCAGGCCCGGCTCCCGCAGGATGGCCGCGGTGGGCTCAGCCGGCCTGCCGCCCAGGGACGACTGCGCGACCTCCTCGATGGCCATCGCCCGGTTCCCCGGCACCAGCGTCCAGTTGTCGAACCAGGCGGTGCCAGAGGCGTTGTAGACGCCGCAGCGCAGGCTGATCGTCGCCGCCTGTGGCGCCAGCGCGAACGTCCACGCGAAGCGCCGCCAGTCCTGCGTGCCGGTGACCTGTCCGAAGTCGTGGTAGGCCGCCAGGTTACCCGCAGCGTCTAGCTGGTAGACCGCCACATAGGCATACCCGGGGCCGCCGGTAGGCACGACGTTCTCGGCGCGGACGTCGCACGCGACTGAGAACGTACCGCTGAGGCCGTCGGTGGGGATCTCCTGGCTGGCGCTGCGGCCGCCGGGGACCTCCAGGCACATGCCGCCCCCGGCTCGGGGCACCCGCCGCGCCCCGGCCGACAGGGACCACAGGGGGGCGCCCTCGAAGTCGCCGTTGAGCACCAGCGACTCGGGTTTGTCCTGCGCGAGCAGCAGGCCGGCAGCCATCAACAGCAGAATAGGGATAGCAAAGTGTCGCATCTTCGTCCCTCCGGGTCGCTGAGCTGGTGCTAGCCGGCTATTCGCCGCCGCTCGCCGGAGGCCTCCGAGGAGGAACCCATGCGTACCACGGCACTCGTCCTCGCGTCTCTCGTCACGCTCTCCGCCAGCATCTGCGCGCAGCCGCGCCAGTCGCTGGACCTGGGTGGGGAGTGGGAGTTCGTCAAGGTCAAGAACCTTGCCGATGGCCCGCCGGCCGAAGGGTGGGCGAAGAAGACGGTCCCCGGCGTGATTGGCGGCGTGGACTACGAGCGCGCCTGGTTCCGCCGCGACTTCACCATCCCCGCTGCGATGCAGGGCAGCCGCATCACGATCCACTTCGGGGGCGTGAAGTGGAACAGCGTCGTGCGCGTGAACGGCCGGCAGGTCGGTGGGCACTATGGCGGCTACGAGCCCTTCACAGTGGACATCACGGACGTCGCTCGGGTCGGTGAAGCCAACCGTCTCGAGCTGGGCTGCCATGACTGGACCGGGGTGTTCGTTGACCATGAGACGGACTTCTCGGTGCTCAAGCAGCGCCCGGCCGATCCGCGCGACCTGCCCCGCGACAAGATACTCTCTCCCGTCGGCGGTCGCGTCTCCGACTACGGGCCCTGGGATCGCATCACGCTGCAGTCTCACCCCGCCATCTACGTCAGAGACCTGTTCATCAAGCCTTCGGTGCGGCAGAAGAAGCTGACGGTGGAGTACGTACTGGCCAATGAGACGGCGGCGGCGACGACGGTGTCGCTGACTGCTGCCGCCGAGGGCTACACCGGGCTTGGCCCGCCGAGGCAGATCGGGGTTCCCGCAGGAGGTGAAGCCAAGGCCACAGTCGAGGCCGCTTGGGCTGACCCGCATCTGTGGTCGCCCGAGGACCCGTTCCGCTATGGCCTCATGACAGCCCTCTACCAGGACGGGAAACGCGTGGATGAGTTGCACACCCGCTTCGGCTTCCGCGAGTTCTGGGTCGAGGGTCCGCGCTTCTATCTCAACGGCTCACGCATCAACCTGCTCGCGACCTCGTGGTGGCCCGAGATCGGCGTGACGGCTGACTATGTGCGGCAGCGACTGCAGGCCATCAAGCGTGCGAACTGCGTGGTCTTCCGCACCCACACCCAGCCGTGGCCGGAGGTCTGGTACGAGGTGGCCGATGAGGTCGGCCTGCTGATGATCCCCGAAGGCCCGGTCTGGAACGACCGGGAGACGTACCGCATCAACGACCCGAAGTTCTGGGAGAACTACGCCACGGCGCTCAGGGCGATGGCGGACCGCGACAAGAACAAGCCCTCGGTCATCATGTACAGCCTCGAGAATGAGTTCTACGGTGGGCGACTGAAGCAAGGGACGCCGGCGGCGCAGGAGCTGGCGCGCATGGGCCAACTGATGAAGCAGTGGGACCCGACGCGGCCGATCTACTACGAGTCCGATGGCGACCCGGGCGGCGTGGCGGACGCCGTCGGTCTGCACTACCCACATGAGTACCCGGACTACACGCAGTGGCCCAACACTGCCTACTGGATGGACCAGCCACTGCTCAACAAGTTCTTTGCCCCGACCGATGAAGCCGCGAAGAACTGGGTGTGGGACCGCACGAAGCCCGTCTACATCGGCGAGTTCCTCTGGATCCCGTCGTCCGACCCGTCGTGGGATACGGTCTTCCACGGGGATGAAGCCTACCTCGACTACCATCGCTATCATGTGCAGGCCAAGGCCGACTCGTGGCGCATGGCAATCCAGGCCTATCGGCACTATGAGGTCGGCGGCATCTCGCCCTGGACGATGGTGGAGGGTGGGGCGCTGGACGACAGCAACGCCATGTACGTCGCCCAGCAGTACGCCATGCAGCACTTGGCGGCCTACGTGCGCGAGTACGACCACAGCTTCTACAGCGAGGAGAAGGTCACGCGCACGGCCGACGTGTACAACGACATTCTGCAGTCGTCGAAGCTGACGGTCCAGTGGGCGCTCGTGGACGCCGCAGGGCGGGGTGTCGGCGAAGCCGACAGGAACCCCGCCGGGACGGTCCTCGACATGAAGCCCGGCGAGCGGAAGGAGATCACCTTCACCGTCCCACTGCCACAAGTGACGGAGCGCCGGCAGGTCGCCCTGCGTCTGCGCATCGAGCGCGAAGGCAAGGTCGTCTTCGAGGACACGAAGCCATGGTCCGTCTTCCCGCCGCTGAAGCTGCAGGCCACCGTACCGGTAGGGCTCTATGACCCGCCCGGGAAGCTGGCTCCGAAGCTACAGCGGGCCGGCCTGACCACAGAGAGCGTGGCCAATCTCGGCCGTGTGCCGCCGGGCGTGAAGCTGCTGATCGTGGCGCCCGGGGCGCTGCAGCAGGCCGAGCCGAAGCCGCCCCGGATCGGCGAGAAGCGGGAAGGATCGGGGCGCCTGCTGGACTATGTGCGCGGCGGCGGTCGGGTGCTCGCGTTGGAGCAGATGGACTACCCCCCTGGCGTGACGCCGGCGGCCCTGTCGGAGCATGCCTCGACCATGACCTTCCCCCAGGTGCCCAACCACCCGCTGCTGAGAGGGGTGCGGCCGGATGACCTCAAGTGGTGGCGGCCTGACAACCTCGTGAGCATGGCTGAGATCGTCCGCCCGACGCAGGGCGGCGCGCGGGCCATCGTCGTCTCCGGCAGCCGCACCGGCCTATCCCACGCACCGCTGCTGGAGTTGACGCTCGGGCGAGGCACGCTGGTGATGTCGCAGTTGCGGATCGGCGAACGGCTGGGCGTGGAGCCGGTTGCAGGGATCATCCTGCAGAACGCGCTGGACTACCTCGCCGATGTCAACCCGAGTACGGTAGCAACTGCGCTATACTGCCAGGACCAGCAGACGCGCGAGGCTCTCCAGGGGCTGGGTCTGCAGGCGACGGACATCACCGCGGCGCCATCCCAGTCCGACTGGCCCGTGATCGCGCTGCTGGTCGCTTGCCACCCGATCACGGGGCTCGAGCCCTGCCTGCCACAACTGCAGGCGCTGCTGCAGCGCGGCGGGACGATCCTGCTGCACGGTCTGGAGCCGGGAGAACTGCACGAGTTGAGGAGCCTGCTGCCCACGGAAGTGAAGCTCGCGACCTACCATGGCGCTGCAACGAGACTGCCGGGGGCCGGGCCTCTTTCGGACTTCTTCGCCAACGAGGACCTCTACTGGCTGGGCCGGTCCACGGCTGTGCACTCATGGGCGACACGGCCGCGCGCGACCGACATGACAAGTGCAGTGGTGTCGCGCGGGTCAGTGGGCAAGACAGCTACGGAGTACAGCCACACAGCGATGACCGTGGCCGGGGCCTATGCCGCGGACCGCCCCGAAGGTGCCGTTCTACCCAGCGGCGGCAGCACGGCGACAGCGCATGTGGATATCCCGACGGACGGCGCTTACGTCCTCGGTGTTGTGGCAGGCGGCAGCATCGCGGCGGGCGAGTGGCCGGCTGGCAGTGTGCTCGTGGACGGCCAGACCGTCGGCGAGTTCGCCTGCCAGAAGGGAGAGTTCGACACCTATGCCCTTCCCGCCGACCTGAAGGCCGGGAAGCGCGAGGTGACGATCCGCTTCACCAACGACATGTACGATGAGGCCAACAAGCAGGACCGCAATCTGCTCGTGAAGGCGTTGCTGGTTGCTCCGGACGACCGGGCTCGTGAAGTCACGTTCCTGACGTCGCCGCCGGCGCTGGCGGTGGTCAAGGCAGGGCCAGGGAGGGTCGTGCTCGACTGCATCAACTGGGATAGGACGCAGAGCAACACTGAGAAGGCCACGCGGTACGTCGCCGGTCTACTGACGGGGCTGGGAGCACCCTTCGAGCCGGTGGGGGCGGGGACGGTTCTGGACCTGAACAGCTTCACGCCACAGCCGGATCTGCCATGGTTCCGGCATGAGGGTGGCGGTCTGTACATGGGGGCCGCCGGCTACGTACGGGGTGACATCGAGTGCGCACGCAGCGGGCTATACGTGATGAGGGTGACGGCCCGTGGGACGCCGGCGGCGGGCCAGTTCCCGATCGTCGCGGTGGAGATGGACGGTCAGGAGGTCGGCAAGGTCGAACTGAAGAGCGACGGCTGGCGCACCTACCGACTGCCGATCAAGCTGGCCGAGGGCAAGCACGAGCTGAAGCTGACGTTCACCAACGACATCTACGAGCCACCCGAGGACACCAACCTGTGGATCGGGCGGGTGGAGGTGGGGGAAGGGCAGGACTGAAGAGAGAAGAGCGAAGAGCGAAAAGTGAGGACGGCAGGGCAGAATCCTGTCTCTTCCCTCTTCTATCTTCCATCTCCGGTCTCTGCCTTCCACACCACCGCCCAGTCATTCTCGGTTGTGCCGAGGTCGAGCCTGCCGTTGCCGGCAAGCTCGACGCGCTTCTCCTCGCCTGTATCCAGGTCCGTGGCTGTTGCGGTCACCTTGACTTCGGGGAGGGCGAACGTCAGGACCAGGGGAGCAGGCTTGCGGTCACGCAGGAACATGTCGCACCTGTTGGGCACAGCCCACTCACGGATGCCGGCGAAGTTGCGGATGTAGGCGAGGCCCTGCCCGGTCTGGTCTTGCATCGTCGCGACCTGCCAGCCGGGGCCCGACGTGCATGGTCCCGCGCCCGGCACCGGCTTGAACTCCTTGAGCGTTGCGGTTGCGGGGTAGCCTGTCGGTTCCATGGTGAAGTCGAAGCTCTCGCCTCGGCTGCGGTAGTGCTGCGCCAGCCTCCCCATCATCCAGTAGTCTGCCTGGCCCTGGGGTGTGCGGTAGTACTTATCGTCGGTCCAGGGATGGTCCACGACGATTCCCGCACTGGCCGGCTGGCGCTGCCAGTGGCTCAGGTCCAGCGTGGCCATGGCCTTGCCGGCTAGACGGAACTGTTCCACCTCGAACCCACGGGCGTTCCAGAAGAAGCAACCGGGGTTGCCATTCACGAGGCTGTACCAGATGAGGTCACGCATGATGTAACGACGATCGGCATCGCGCTCCTTGGGGTAGTACCCGAACTCGTCCCCCGCGGTCTCACCGAACATGCACAGGCCAGCCATCCGCCCGTAGGTCGTTAGCACATCAGCCGCCGCCCCGAAGTCGGTCTCGGCAGAGGTGGAGCCACGGTGCGGGTACAGGTGGTAGGTATAGAAGTCCACCCCGGCGTTCTTGGTCCACCACAGCGGGTCCGCAGTGTTGAGGCCACCGCCGCCATGGCTGGCGCATATGGGAGTAACCGAGTCGGCCACACGGATTACCCTCGCCATGTGCTGGGCCCACGACTGCGGGCAGTCCACCATCTCGTTCTCGAACTCCCACGCGAAGAGCTGCGGGTTGTCTTTGAGCAGGCCGACGAGCTGGCGGGTGTACTGGTCCTGGCAGGCCATCACGTCCGGGTCGGTGTACTTCTCGCCGATGACGCCGATGAGCTTGCGGTCGCGGATGAAACGGCGCTGATAGGGTGGGAGAGCATCCAGGTCCTCGCCCTCGTACTGCGGCAGGCAGAACGTCTCCAGGGCGCGCTGGTTGTAGTACGCTGGTTTGGTGTAGTCCTCGTGGATCGTTAGCATGAAGCGGATATCATGCTGGCGGGCGAGGTCCATGTAGCGGAGGACCTTGGCGAACAACGGCATGTTGACCCGACCGATGATGTCCATCGGTTCCATGCCCTGCTTCGTGTGCGCGCGCAGCATAAAGCGCAACCCCGTGACGCCCTGGGAAGCCAGGAAGTCCAGCCAGTGGCTGAGTTCCTCCTCGGTCGCGTCCACGAAGGAGACCAGCTTGCGTCCCTCTTCGCCGCCCTCGGGCAGCCCCACCCAGTTGGCGTAGAAGCCGCCGAGAGGCAGCCAGACAGGGCCGCCCTTCCCCTCGAGGAAGTAGCCGTGAGCGCCGACCACGATGGGATCGGTGCGCGCCTTGCCGGGTAGCAGGCAGATGGCCGCCGACTCGCCCGTGAGGCCCTGGTCGTCGGTGACGCGGACGCGGTACACCCAGCGCAGGCGCTCGTCGCCCCGCCAGGAGGCGAAGGCCTTGCCGGTGGTGTCGAGGGAGGTGGTGAGGTCCGCCAGTCTGGCGGACTGGTCGGTACTCCAGGTGAGCTTCCGCTTACCGGGCACGGGGTTGTCGAACTCGTCCACGAGCTGGGCCGAGACCCTGAGCGGGAGCTTGTCAGGCTTCAGCGCGACGACCTGCGTGGGCGCGACGCGGTAGTGGTGCGGCGGGCCAGCCTTCGTGCTGACGACGAGCTCGGCCGGCGGCACGCCGCCGTGCGACATGCCGAAGGCGTCGCCCTCGTAGAACTCACGCCAGGCGTACAGCGTGTCGGCGATGTCGGTGGCGTGCCGGTTGGCCGTGTAGCGCACGGTCAGCTTCCCGGCGGCGTCGGTGAGGCCGCGGCGAGACTGGGGCGTGATCGCCAGCGAAGGATGAGAGGCGGCAGCGTCAATCATGCCGCCGCGCACATCTGTTAGCCCGACCTCAATCGGCTGGCCACTCACGGGCCTGCCGGCGCGATCCTTGACGGTGACTGTCACGTCCTGGCTGGAGCCAGCCACGACCCTTAGGTAGGGCCAGGCCGGCAGCCTCATCGTGATCTGCTCGGGCGCACCGGACGGGTGGCCGATCGTCTCGACGGCGTTCTGTTCCGTCACCGTCACCGCCAGCAGACGCACCCAGTCAATCTCGATGTGGGCGTCCTGCACGCCCTGGGTGGGGTCAATGCGGAAGGCCGACAGCACGCCGCGCCAGCGAGCATCATGGCGCAGGTCAATCCGCACGCGCTGCCAGCCTGAGCCGCTGACGACGAAGTTGTATGACAGCAGACTACTGCTGTTGCCTACCCGGCCGTATAGCTCCCACTTGGCCGAGGGCACGCTCTGCCGGACCTTCATCTCCAGGACGGGGAACTGGTCGAGGTCAATGGCGACCTTCTGGTGGGTGGCGTCCACCTGACCCCACATGTCGCCCCAGATGAACCAGGGGTCTTGCGCGACGTCGAAGCTGAGGATGCCTTTCTCCACCTTGCGGTTGCGCAGGAATTCGGGCTTGTTGCCCCACTGGTCAATGCCGCAGACACTGCCGTCCTCGAAGTCCCAGGGTTTGCCGTACGTGAGGGTGGCATAGTCAGGAACAGGCGGCGGCGCCGGTGTGTCGGTGGCTGGCGCGACGAGGCGCTGTGACGCCAGCGGCTGGGGGAAGGCATAGGTCGCAGTGCGGAAGTATAGCCAGAACCGCCGGGCGCTGCCGGCCGGGATGACACCGGGCGCCCGCCACTGCACGAGATCGTCCTCGACGCGCGCCGGCAAGACGGGGTGGGCGGGGTCGGCGGGGTCGGCGGAGACGTTGTCACCGACGACGCGCACGGAGGTCATGTCTACGGCGCCGGCCTGCCCCAGACCCGACAGGTCCGGTTTGAGGTGGCACTCCACGAAGACATCGCGGCGCTCAGCCTCGGTCGGCATCAGGAAGGCTTCCACCCGGTATGGCCACGCGGCGTTCCACCAGTCGGGAACGCTGCGGGCGGCGGGTGTCTGGGAAGCCACGTCGTACGGAAGCGCGCGCGACTGCTGCACGCCTGCGGCAATCTCCTCGGCTGTCAGCGCCCGGCTGTAGATGAACACGTCATCCAGGTCGGCCTCACCATAGTCGGGCGAGCCGTCCTGATCGCGGCCGAGGGCCATCACCTCGTCCGTCGGCCCGACATCAATCCGCTTTCCGGTCAGTGCACCAGCCGGAATGCCGTCCAGGTACAGGTGCAGCTCCGCGTTCGCCTGCCCCGAACTGATGTTACTCCACGTCACTGCTACATGGTGCCACTCGTCGGCCTGCCACGCACGGATGGAGCCGCCGATGCCGACAGACCCGCCAGGCGTCTGCAGGTAGACCGAGAAGTAGCACTGCCCGCCGGCGCAGTGCACATTGAAGCGGTTGTGGGCCCATGACTCGGGTTGGTCGCGTCGGCCGTAGAGGCAGAAGACGTAGTGGCCTGTGGGGTCGGTGCCGCTCCAGTGCGGGCGCAGCCAGCAGGCCAGCGTCCCGGCGCGCGGATCGAAGTTCCCGGGGACGGCGAGGAGGCAGTCACTGGTCAGGCTCACCGCCCCGCCCCTGAGGCCAGGGGCGAATGTCAGCAGCCCCCCCTGCTGAAGGCCGCTACCGCGGGCGAAGGCGGGATCGGCCGTGCCGTCGAAGGGGGCATGGAGCAGCAGGTCGGGCGGTTGGGCCCACGCGGTGGCGCATAGCAGCACGGCAAGCAGAGCGATACGCATGGCAGGACCCCGTCTGAGGAGGGCGCCACCGGGAGAGGGACAGCGTGCGTCCATGCCCGGCACGTCGCCGACCCCGCAGCTAGTCTGCACATCGGTGCGCTGGGCCAGGGTTCTGGTCGCCTGACGGTTGTATGCCTCTGGTCAGGAACCGGGTCCGGGCGCTACAATACGACCTGCGCTCCGGTTCGTCCCCTGGACCGCAACTCTATTCGCCGCGGCAGGGCCTTACGCCTTGTCCCGCGAGGGCTGACCTGCGGCGCCGGCTAGGGCGAGACCGTGCTGCAACTCTCGCCGGAACGGAATACTGCCTTCAGGACCACCATGATTGCGCGCCTACGTCAGGCCAGCCCCCAACTGCTGCTCTACTTCCTCGGTGTTGCCTTCGCCGGCGTCGCCTCGACCTGCTTCAACGCCTCGTACAACAACTTCCTCGATGATGTCTTCCACATCGGGGCTGATGCGCGCGGCGTGCTGGAGTTCCCGAGAGAACTCCCCGGTTTCCTGGTGGCGCTGATGACCGGCGCCCTGGCCTTCCTGCCCGAGACCCGGGTGGCCGCGGTCTCGATGCTGGTCACCTTCGCCGGGATGATCGGCCTGGGCGGGGTGGACCTCAACCCGACCGCGCGTCATGCCTGGGAGTGGATGATCTTCTATACGCTCCTGTGGGCGGCGGGTAGCCACCTGGTCATGCCGGTGCAGTCGTCCATCGGCATGAGCCTGGCGCCTCCGTCACGGCATGGGCGGCGGCTGGGGCAGGTGTCCGCCGTCGGGGCGGCAGCGAGCATCCTGGGCTCGGTGTTTGTCTGGGCTGTCAGCGCCAACCGCACGGGCCCGCCGTACTGGCTGATCTTCGGTGCCGGCGGCGTTGTGGCCCTCGCCTCTGGCTTCACGTTCCTGAGCATGCGCGGCATCGGCCGACAGACCGCCCGGCCCCGCCTCGTCCACAACCGGCGCTACGGGCTGTACTACGTGCTGAGCCTGCTGTTTGGAGCCCGCAAGCAGCTCTTCATCACATTCGGCCCGTGGGTGCTCATCAAGGTGTTCGGGCAGAAGGTGCCGACCTTCGCCAAGCTGGGCATCGTCAATGCTGTGCTGACAATGTTCACCAATCCGGCCATTGGCACGCTGATAGACAAGTGGGGCGAGCGCCGGACGCTGGTGCTTGAAGGCCTACTGCTTGTACTGGTGTGCGCGGGTTACGGTGTGGCTCACCTGGTGGGGCCATGGGGCCTGTACCTGGCCTTCGCCTGCTTCGTCCTGGATCAGGTGATGTTCGGGTTCGGCAACGCCCGGACGACGTACCTGGCCAAGATCGCCGAGAGGCCCGAGGACGTGACCGCGAGCCTTAGCCTGGGCATCAGTCTAGATCACGCGGTCTCGATGTCGCTGCCGACGCTCGGCGGGCTGGTGTGGGTCAGATACGGGCACATGTGGGTGTTTGTGGGCGGAGCGGTGCTGTCGCTGGTCTACGCCCTGTGCGCAACGTTCGTCCGCGTGCCGAGCAAGGCGGCCGCTGCGAGCAGCGCGGGTGAGACGCGGGCGGATGAACCGGCGGCGCCAGCATCTTGACACTGTGCCCGCCCGTTTCTATACTGCCTACAAACCAGTGTCCAAAGACCACGAAAGGGAATAGTAGGCGGAGAGCGCGATAGGCGCATGAGTCATGCGTAGAGAGACCGTCCCGCGGGCCTTGAGCCCCAGGCTGGAAGACGGTTATCGCAGCACCGCTGAAGCTCGCCCTGGAGTCGCGATCTGAACGGG
The DNA here is from genome assembly GCA_021372615.1 of bacterium. Lineage (NCBI taxonomy): Bacteria > bacterium. The sequence goes on from JAJFUB010000013.1 coordinate 62,816, forward strand.
CCGCAGGCCCTAGTAGGTGAGACGGTGGCTCCCGCCGTTATCGGGGAGAGGGCATCGCCGACATAGCGGCCGTGCCTGCCAGAGTGGGCGGCCCTCCGGGCCGCCAAGAAGAGTGGTACCGCGCAGCGCGCACTCGCGCCTTGCGTCTCTTCACTGAGGCGCAGGGCGTTTTTGTTTGGGTGTATTGGGAGGTGATGGTCATGGTTCGTGTCCTCGCGGGCCGTGGTCTTGCAGGTGACGTGACCGCCTAGCGGCGCGATTGGTCGCGCCCCCGGGCGCCAGGCATGGCGCCATTACACACAAGGAGCCAACCATGTCACGCAAGATCACCATATTCGACACGACGCTGCGCGATGGCGAGCAGTCGCCGGGCGCCAGCATGAACCTGAACGAGAAGGTGGCAATTGCCCACCAACTCGCCCTGCTGAACGTAGACGTCATCGAGGCGGGCTTCCCGTACTCCTCGCCGATGGACTTCAAGGCCGTTGAGACCATTGCCAACGAGGTCCAGGGCCCGACCATCTGCGGACTGTGCCGCACCAAGGAAGAGGACATTGAGGCGGCCTACAACGCCATCAAGGCCGCGCCGAAGCACCGCGTCCACATGTTCGTGGGCACCTCGCCGCTGCACCTGGAGAAGAAGCTGAAGAAGACCGCGGCGGAAGTGCTGGACATGGCCGTCCGCAGCGTCCGGTTCGCCAGGGAGCGCTGTGATGACGTGGAGTTCTCGGCCGAGGACGCGATGCGCACCGACCTGGTGTACCTGAAGGACGTCGTGACCGCGGTCATCGAGGCAGGCGCCACGACCGTCAACATCCCGGACACCGTCGGCTACAGCGTCCCGTGGGTGACGGAGGACACGATCCGCTACCTGTTCGAGAACGTGCCCAACATCAGTGACGCGGTCATCAGCGTCCACGAGCACAACGATCTGGGGCTGGCGGTGGCGAACTCACTGGCTGCCGTGCGGGTTGGCGCGGGGCAGGTCGAGTGCACCATCAATGGCATTGGCGAGCGCGCAGGCAACTGTTCGCTCGAAGAAGTCGTGATGGCGATCAAGACACGTTCCGACGTGATTGACGCCCACACCGACATCCGCACCCAGCACATCGTGAAGACCTCGCGGCTGGTGTCCAACTACAGCAGCTTCGTGGTGCAGCCGAACAAGGCAATCGTCGGCGCGAACGCCTTCCGCCACGAAGCCGGCATCCACCAGCACGGCGTGCTGATGGACCGGCAGACCTACGAGATCATGGAGCCCAAGGACGTGGGCTGGAGCGACAGCGTCCTGACCCTGGGCCCCCGGTCGGGCAAGCACGGCGTCCGACACCGCCTGGAGGACCTGGGCTACCAGATCTCCGACGAGGACATGGAGACGATCTACAAGCGCTTCATCGAGATCGCCGACCGCAAGAAGCAGGTCTACGATGAGGACCTGGAGATGATCATGCGCGAGGTCAACGCGCAGGTGCCACAGGTGTGGGTATTGACCAGCCTGCAGACCACGTCGGGCGGCCACACCACGCCTACGGCAGTGGTCACCCTCAGCAAGGGCGAGCATGTGGCGCAGGATGTGGCGCTGGGCAATGGCCCCGTGGAGGCCGCCTACAAGGCCATAGACCGCATCACCGGCGTCTCGCTGACCCTCCAGGACTACGTGGTGCGGAGCATCACGCGCGGCGGCGACGCCGTCGGCGAGGCGACCGTGCACGTGCGCACCGAGGAGGGCGAGGAAGCCGTGGGGCGCGCGGCAGACACGGACGTGGTACAGGCCAGCGCCGCCGCGTACCTCAACGCCATCAACCGCCTACTCGTCCGCGAGCAGTCCGAGGCCCGTCGCCAGGTGCGCGACGGCGTGTAGCATGGCGCAGTGCGCAACTCCCGTCCGGCGCAGTTGGGCGGCGCGGGATCGACGAGGAGCCCTGACCGAGGCTTCCGGGCACGTGGGAGGAGGTGAGACGCCTCCCGTTGGGCCCGGGCCTCGGTCCGTCTTTGTCGGGTGCAGCCGTTCCCGCCCCTCGCATTGACCGCGTGCCGGCAAACCGGTACAATCGCCTTCGCTTAGCGCAGGTCCTGAGCACCCGATGTCACCGAAGGAGCCCCCCTATGTCAGACGCCGCCTCCAAGCCCAAGATCATCATCTTCCTGGGCGATGGCCTGGGCGACCGGCAGGTGCCTGCCCTGGGCGGCCGCACGCCCCTGGAAGCGCTCGACACTCCGCACCTGGATCACCTCGCCGCTGAGGGGCTGTGCGGGATGCTCGACCCCGTCTCGCCGGGCCGCCGGGTTGGCTCAGACACCGCTCACATGGCGATCCTGGGTTACGACCCGTTCAAGTACTACAAGGGACGTGGGCCCTTTGAGGCCAAGGGCGTCGGCCTGGACGTGCTTCCCGGCGACGTGGCGTTCCGCTGCAACTTCGCGACCGTGGACGGGCGCAAGCTGGTGGACCGGCGTGCCGGTCGCATCAAGGACGGCACCGACCAGCTCGCGGCGGCCGTCAACGAGAAGGCCGGCCTCATTGACGGCGTGCAGTGCATCTTCAAGGAGTCGGTCGAGCACCGCGCGGCCCTGGTACTGCGCGGCGCCGGCCTGGACCATCGCGTGAGCGAAGTGGACCCCCACCACGAGGGCGTTGAGTACCCCGACTGCGCGCCGCTGCCCGAAGCAGCCAACGATCCGGCCGCGCAGAAGACGGCGCGGATCGTCAACGAGTGGGTGCGGCTGGCGCATGAGGCACTGGCAGCCCACCCAATCAACGCCGCGCGCGCGGCCGAGGGTCTGCCGCCGGCCAACGCCGCCTTGCCCCGGGGCGTAGGCACCGCCGTGGAGCTGCAGCCCTTTGCCGAACGGTACGGTCTCAGTGGCGCGATGATCGTGGAAGTGGATCTGGTCCGCGGTCTCGGGCAGTACCTGGCAATGGACGTAGTGGACGTGCCCGGCGCGACCGGTGGCAAGGACACCGACGAGATGGCCATCGCTGCCGCCGTCGTCGCGGCGCTGGACGATCACGACTTCGTGCTGGCGAACATCAAGGCTCCGGACCTGGGCGGCCACGACGGTGATGTCGGGCAGAAGATGGCGGGCATCGCGAAGGTCGAGAACGCCATCGGCTATCTGCTGGAGCGCCTGGACTTCACGCAGACTGTCATCATGGTGACCGGCGACCACTGCACGCCCGTCACGTTCGGCGACCATACCGGAGACGCCATCCCAGCCGTGTTCTATGGCTGCGGCGTGCGCCCCGACGAGGTGCGGTCGTTCGGCGAGCGCCCGTGCATGCGCGGCGGACTGGGGCACTTCACGGGCGAAGACATCATGACGCTGCTTACGAACTTCACCGGCACGCAGGAGAAGTTCGGGGCCTGAGTGAGGATGCAGGCAGGACTGAGGCACACACCCGACGAGGCTGGGCCCGTGAGGCGGAAGGAGTGGGAGGCGGCGATGGCGAGGCGACCTGACGCCCGTCAGAGCGCTCTGCTGTGCGCTCTGTTGCTGCTTGCGCATCCTCTCCTGTGTTCGGCTGCGCCGATCGAGTCGTTGCGCCTGCGGATCACCAACGCGGTCGGTGGGGCGGTCGAGGTCAGTGCGGACCGGGGCGTGACCTGGGAGCGGCTGGGCAGTGTGACCGTGCCGGCCGACCGCGTCAATCCGGCCAGCTACACTGCCGCCGGCTGGGCGCGGGACAGCCACGTGGCCGCGACGGCGGTCAACGCGATCCACATCAAGGTCGCCGCCAACCCGCAGACCGGGCGGCCCATGACGCTCTCGATCACGCCGGGCGGCGAGATGATCGGGGCGGCGACCCGGCAGCGCTCGTCGGCCATTGTGACTGACCTCCCCGGCGGCAGCGGCATCTTCGGCGGCGGCCTGGGGCCGTACGTGAACTCGCCGGTGTATGTCGCTGTCAGAAGGGGACGTGTACCCCCCCCAGATACGTCAGGCGCGGTACAGGCCCCGGCCCCGCAGACCCTTCCCCCGGACTACCAGCCTCACGACGGCGATGTTCTCCTGATCGTCCGCAATGAGCCCGCGCGCCTGCCGCTGTATGCCGTGTTCGAGAACCGGGCGGGGGGGACGATCACGCTCGACTACGGCGCCGGACCGGTAGCGGCGGGGATGGTGGACCGGCCGGTCACCGGCATCGGGCGCTTCGAGGGCGGGCTGTACTCCTGGCCCGGCCGTATCCGCGCTAACCACCCCGGCGTCATTGACGTCTCGACCGCCCCCCATGGCATGATCGGCGGGTTCCAGATCATCCCTCGGCAGCACGCCCGTAGCCCGGAGATGGCCTACGTCGCGAGCGGGCATCAGTGGATGGTCATCGGGCCGGCGGACAGTGGCCAGGGAGCACCAACGCCTGCCCTTGAAGACTTCGCCGGGCAACCGCCGTTCTTCTCCGAGACGATCCTGCCCAGCTACCGGCCGGACGACATCCTGGGTCGCTACGCCGACTGGGTACAGCGCGTGTGGGCGCGGGCAATGGTGCAAGTGCGCTACGGCGACGGGCCGTGGGAGCTGATGCCGCGCATCGCCTTCTCGGACCGCGTTGTGGAGAGCAACGCCGAACGGGCCGACCGCGGGCGGCACGGGCTGTGGCTGATACCGGGGCGACCGCGCGGCGGGCGGGCGATGGAGCAACAGACGCGGGAGTTGGCCGACCACGCCCTCGATGGCGTCACGCACCTGCGGATCGTGTTCCCGCTGACAACCTTCCCCCCGCCGCAGGAGGACAAGCACTGATGGGCGACTGCCGCACACTGGAGTTGCTGCAACGCGCCGGACCTCCGGCCCTGCTCGTGAGCCTGCCGGCAAACGACCCCGAACTGGCCCGGGCCGCCCGCGACGGCGGGGCCGAGGGCCTCAAGGTGCACATCAACATCACGCATGCGGCGGCGGGTGTGAAGTTCGGCTCTCTGGACGAAGAGGCGACGGCGCTGGCGGAGATCGTGGCACTGGGGCTGCCGGTGGGGATCGTGCCCGGAGACTTCGACACGATGGCCTCGTCCGACGATGTGCGCCGCCTGGAGGAACTGGGGTTGGACTTCCTGGACGTCTACCTCGGAGCGATGCCGGTATGGATGCTGCGCCAGGAGAACCTGCCGGTCATGGCGGCCCTGGGGGCGGAAGATGTGCGGCGGCCGGGGCGGATCGAGGCTCTGGCGACGCTGCCGGGGGTGCAGATGGTGGAGGCCTCGATCATCGAGCACTCCGGCTACGGCAAGCCCTTGTCAGTCAGCGACCTGTGCGATTATACTGATGTGGCCCGCGCCTGTGGGGGACGGCCGGTGGTCGTGCCAACGCAACGGCGCATCATGCCCGAGGACATTCCGGCGCTCACGGCGACGGGCATCCGCGGGCTGCTGATCGGCGCGATCGTCACCGGCGCAGGAGCGCAGACCCTGGAGGCGGCAACGCGCCGGTACCGGGGGGCCCTGGCTGAAGGTTCAGACTGCGGCGCGGTCCGCACGAGGTGAGAGCGTTGACACTCCGACACCGTCCGCACAAGGTGATCGTTGTCCCCCTGGATGACCGCCCGTATTCGGTCAAGCAGGTGCGTATGCTCGCCGAGATGGTGGACTACGAGCTGAGCATGCCCCCGCTGGAACTGCTCGGGCGCTTCACGACACCCGGTCAGCCTGAGGAGATCGCCGAGTGGCTACTGGCCGAAGCACAAGGCGGGGCGGACGCCGCGATCCTGTCACTGGACATGCTTGCCTACGGCGGCCTGGTCGCCTCGCGCACCCCGCTGGTGCGGACGCAGTTGGCCCTCGAGCGGCTCGATGTCGTCTCGACGTTGCGGCAGCGCGCTCCGGACATGCAGGTGCTCGCGAGCAACGTCATCATGCGCCTGTCCATCACCGCCGCAACAGACACCTCGGCCTTGTACTGGCAACTGCTGCGGCGCTACTCTGAGCTGGTCGGGCTGGTGGATGAGTTCGGGCGGGAGAGCCACCAGCGCGAACTGGAGCAGGTGCGCCGCCGGATCCCCCAGGAGTTGCTGGGACAGTACCTCGCCTGCCGCGAGCGCAACCACCTGGTGAACCTCAGAGCGATAGATCTCGTGGCCGAGGGGGCGCTGGGCTTCCTGGCTCTGACGCAGGAGGATGCCGCGCCACACGGGCTACACCGTAGCGAACATGCCGCACTGCAGCAGCGAATGGCGGAGCGGCACGTGCAGGACAAGACCCTCATCTATCCCGGCGCCGACGAGACCGGCGCCACCCTTTTTGCCCGCTTCGTGCACTCACACATGCAGAAGGTCCCGCGTGTGTATGTGTTGCCCTCCAATGGCACACATATGAAGAACATCGCGACCTTCGAGGATCGTCCCTTTGCCGAGACCTTGGCTGCGAACATCAAGGTCATCGGCGGCGAGCCGGCGAGCACGCCGGAGAAGGCCGACCTCGTACTGGCCGTCAACGCGCCGCTGCGGCGGCCCCGCGACTACTACGCCGCGGAGACCCAGCGGCCCGCGCGGCAGGGCAAGTGCCGGCAGTTCGCCCAGCGAATTGCTGGCCTCAACCATCCCGGCCTGGCCATCTGCGACGTCGCCTTCGCCAACGGCGCCGAGGACGATTTCGTCACCGCGCTGCTGGCTGCGGGGGTAGAGCCGCTGAAGCTACTGAGCTTCGGCGGCTGGAACACTGCCGGCAACTCCGTGGGCTCGGCCCTGGCGCAGGGCACGCTGCGCCTGATCGCCTTGCAGGACAAGGGCGCTTTCGATCTCGCCAACGTCGTGGTCAGCCTCTCGCCGATGCGCTACTTGCGGTTGCTCAACTCACTGATCGCCAGCGAGCGCGCACACGTCGAGTTGCTGTTCACACACCTGGTGGACGACTGGCTGTACATGTCGCAGGTGCGGCCGCGCGTGACCAAGACCGTCATGAACCTGCTCGCCGCGTCAGTATTCGACCTGGCCAACAGCTACCCACAGGCCGAGGCGATTGTGCGCGAGGAACTGACGCACGGTGCGGCCGATCTGTGGATCGAGCACTTCCTGGGCCGGCAATCGGTCTCCATCGGCTCGGGTGACACGCGCAGCGGCCTCGTGCTCGCCGACCTGGAGGAGACCCGCGTCCGCCTACCGTGGCGACGGCTGTTCGAGGTGGACATAGATCTCGAGTTCGGGGTGCAGATGGTTGCCGAGCAGTAGACGCGACGCCCGCGCGTGTTCCTAACGGGTGACGGGTATCGGGGCGAGGATGAGGCGGCCTGCGGGCGGCTCCGTCGCTGCCGAGCCCGGCCCTCACGTCGGGCCGCCGGAGACACCCCTGCCACACACGCGGACTTGCCTCCGACCGCTTCTGCGGGTAGACTACCATCGCGTGTGGCGCAGACTTGGGCGAGGTCTCGACCGCAAGGAGGTGCGAAGATGTTCGCGCGTGCCTGTATACTGGCCGTCATCCTCAGTCTGTCTGTAGGGCTGGCCGCAGCTCAGACTGTCGAGGCCTCCGCCGTCGCCCAGTCGCTGCTACGGGACATCGCCAGTGCCCGCAGCGTGCTGCAGTCGAACCAGTCACCGTGGCAGGACACAGCCGCGCGCCCACAGCCTCAGCCCCTGGCGGTGCTGGCCCAGGAGCTGCCGGGCAACTCCATCTGGTTAGCCTTCAAGCCGGTGGACGAGCGTGTGCGGGCTGCCTACTGGCTGCAGCGGCAGAGCTATCTGGAGAAGGACGCGGCGGTGCGTCAGCGCCGCGAAGCACGCGAGCTGCTCCCTGCCCTATCCGCCGCGATCCGCGCCGAGCGCGATCGCTACAACCCCACCGTCATCAATCTGGCCGTGCGCCAGGTCGCGCAGGTGGACAACGCCCTCGTCCACCTGGAGTACCACGCCGCCCTGTGCGTGCTATGGAGCATGGCTGACCTGCTCGGGCTGTGGGATCGGCAGGCGGCGCTGGAAGTCGCGCAGGATCACCTCAGCGATCTGCGGCACGATGGCGCCGGGAAGAGCGAACTCCGTGCCAGCATCGCGCGGGGGATGGACCGCACGCTCGAGATCATCGCGCAGATGATCGAGACGGCCATCGCGTGGCGGCCCGTCGGCGAGAGCCAGAAAGCGCCGAGCATCGGGCCGAGCGATATCGGCCCGGCCGGCAGCCCCCGCTCCGACGCAGAGCGCCACTTCGCCGACCATGCCGTGCTGGGGCACGCTTTCGACCCCTGGCGCCATGACAGTGTCGTGACCAGCGGAGCGACGCCCCTGGTCTACGACGAGGTCAACGCCCGACTCGCGCTGTCCCGGCCGCCCAAGGAGACGAAGTGTCTGGCTGCGTGCCCCCGGTACCGTGACTGGCAGGACAAGCTGGAGGACCACCGTCACGGGTGGTCTCCCTACATGAACTCAGCCGCCCGACAGAAACCGTGCTGTGACTGGCGCGCCCTGCAGCCGTGGGCCGCATGGCCCGCTGCCAAGGGTGCAGACAACGCCGGCGGCCTGTAACCGCGCAGCGCCGCATTGCACGAAGCAGCAGGAGTATCCGCATGACGAACCCGGCCCATTTCTCCGGGCGTGAAGTCTTTGACCTGGCGGTGCAGACCGAGACCAACGGTCGCGTCTTCTATGCGGCGGCGGCCCAGGCCGCCCGCGACGCCGCGGTGCGGCACATCATGGAGCGTCTTGCCAACGCCGAGGCCGAACACGAGGCAACCTTCCGCCGCCTGCGCGACGAGGCGTACCCGCCGGGACCAGTCGCCGCGGCGCCGCCGCTGCCCGAGACGTACGCCGATGAGTTCGGCGAGTACATGGCGGCGCTGCTGCGCGCGCGTGTGCTGCCCGACGAAGCTACCGGCCTGCGCGTCGTCGCCGAGATGACCGACGACACCACTGCGCTCGATTTCGCCCTCGCCTTCGAGAAGGACACCATTCTGTTTATGCAGCAGATGCGCGAGGTGATCCCCGAGAACGAGCGGGAGCGCCTCACAGTGCTGATCCAGCAGGAGTACACCCACGTGCGCCTGCTGCAGGAACTCAAGGACGCTCGCGCGTAGGCTCGGCCATGCGCATCATCGCCGGCAGTGCCGGATCTCGCGCCCTGACCGCCCCGAAGGGCGTCACCATCCGCCCCACCGCGGACCGGGTACGGGAGGCGCTGTTCGCCAGCCTGGCCGACCGGACTATTGACTGCCGCTTTGGCGACCTGTATGCTGGCAGCGGCAGCGTCGGCCTGGAAGCGCTCAGTCGTGGGGCGGCGTGGTGTGTCTTCGTCGAACGCGACCCGCGCTGCCTGCACGCCGTACGTGCGAACCTGGCGGCGACCGGCTTGTCCGACCGCGCCGAGGTCATACGGGGTGACGTCCTGACGCAGATCGAGCCGGCCTGGGAGCGCGGTCCGTTGGACGTCGTCTTCATGGATCCGCCCTACCGCGAGAGCGCCGAACCGCTGCTGCGCTTGGTCTTGCGTCTAGCCCGGGACGCCCGGCACGACTGCCTGGCGGTCGTGGAGTGCGAACGGGGCATGGAACCAGCGCTCGCCCCGACCAAAGAGAAGTGTTACGGCCGCACCAAGCTGCTGTACTATGAGGCGGCGGATTGCCCGCCCTGAAGCCGTCGCCAATCCCTGGTACCCAGTCCCTGATGCCCACCACTGACGTCGTCGCCTACTGTCCCGGCAGCTTTGATCCCATCACTTACGGCCACCTGGACATCATCGAACGGGCCGCGAAGCTGTTCGGCACCGTCATCGTGGCCGTAGCGACCGATGCCCAGAAGGATCACCTGTTCAGTACGGACGAGCGAGTGGCGCTGTGCCGCGAGGTGTGTGCGCACCTGCCCAACGTCATCGTGCAGCCCTTCGCAGGACTGCTGGTCGAAGCCGCGCACGCCTCCGGAGCCACGGTCATCATCAAAGGCCTACGGCAGCCCATTGACCTGTCGCATGAGGGCCCGATGGCGGCCATGAACCACAGCCTACGGCCCGAGATCGAGACGATGTTCCTGCTCGCGAGCCCGGCCTATACGTACGTCAGCTCGAGCCTCATCAAGTGGGTGTGTGGCATGGGCGGGGATATCTCGGCGCATGTGCCCGCGGTGGTGGGCCAGCGCCTGCGCGAGAAGCTTGGGGCCTAGACTCGCCGCCGTTGCGTTCTGTCCACGACCCATCCAGCGGAGGGTACACTATGGATATTGACCAGCTCATCGGCGAGTTGGAGGCCATGGGCGAAGAGGGCGAGCACCGCTGGTATCGCTTCATGCTCTTCGGCAAGACCGTGCTGGATGCCGAGGAGTTCTACGACCTGCTCACCCAGCTCAAACGGTCGCTACCGCAGGAAGTAACCACTGCCGCACAGATCACCGCCGAGCGGGACCAGATCATCGAGGAAGCCCACCGCGAGCGCCAGAAGATCATCGACTCGGCGCGCGAGCAGGCGCAACTGCTGGTCTCCAACGACAGCCTGGTGCTCGAAGCGCAGAACCGCGCTAAGGAGATCATCAAGCAGGCCCAGGTCGAGGGGGACGCCGTCCGGGCCGAAGCCGAACAGTGGGCTCGCGGCATCGTCGAGCGACTGGAGAGCTATATCAGCCGCATTGCCGCTACCGTAGACAAGACCAAGAAGGCGATGGTCAGCGCCCCGCCGGCGCCCGCCCGTCCACCGGGGCCGCGGCCGCAGTAGGCCGTGCGGCGCGTCGGAGCACACAAGCCAGACAACCAGTCACACAGGCGCGAGCGGTCATAGACCGCATGAGCCGCACGTCCCCGCGCGGGCGGGCAGGTCTGTCTGTGTCTGGTCGGGGGATTGCCGCACTGTCGCGCAGTGACCGGCGGTGACAGCGCCGTCTGTTCCATATGCAACCATCTCACACTCTCTGGGTACTCGCATGATCCTCGTCATCAACTGTGGCAGTTCCTCCCTCAAGTACCAGCTCTTCCGCCAGGACGAGACCAGCCTGGCGAGCGGGCTGTGCGAACGCGTCGCGATCGACGGCGGCGTGGACGCCCGGCTCACGCATAGCTGCAACGGTCATGTGGTGGAGAAGGCCGCGCCGATGCCCGACCACGGCACGGCGCTGGGCTTCGTCATTGAGGCCCTCTGCGACCCGGTGTGTGGGTTCATCAAGGATCTGTCCGAGATCAGAGCTTGCGGCCATCGCGTCCTGCACGGCGGCTCCAAAGTCACCGAGTCGGTGATCGTCGATGACGCAGTGCTGGGCGTCATCAGGGAGATGATCGTTCTCGGGCCGCTACACAATCCCGCGAACCTCAGCGGCATCCTCGCCTGCATGAAGCTGCTGCCGGGCACCCCTCAGGTGGCGGTCTTCGATACGGCGTTCCACCAGACCATGCCCCGCAAGGCCTACCTGTACGGTCTGCCCTACGAGATGTACGAGGAGCACCAGATCCGGCGCTACGGCTTCCACGGCACCTCCCACCGGTATGTCAGCATGGTGGCGTCACAGATGCTGGAGGAGCGCGGGGTGCCGTTGGCGGACCAGCGCGTCATCACCTGCCACCTGGGCAATGGCTGCAGCATGGCCGCCGTCCGCGCCGGCAAGGTGCAGGACACCAGCATGGGCCTGACACCACTGGAGGGGCTGCTCATGGGTACCCGCTGTGGCGACATGGATCCTGCCATCGTGGTCTACCTCGCCGACAAGCTGGGCCTCACCCCCCCTGAGATGGACGAGTACATGAACAAGAAAAGCGGCCTGCTGGGCGTGTCCGGTCTGGGGAGCGACATGCGCGACATCCAGGCCAGCCGCTTCACCAACGAGCGGGCCGGCGCCGCCTACGAAATATTCTGCTACCGCGTGCGCAAGTACATCGGCGCCTATGCCGCCGCTCTCGGCGGCCTCGACGCCCTTGTCTACACGGCCGGGATTGGCGAGAACGACCCCGAACTGCGCGCCGAGTGTGTCGAGGGGCTCGATTTCCTGGGGCTGACCATAGAGGCGGAGATGAACGCCGCCCCCAAGCGCAAGGATGTGCCCGGCTGGGAGATCGGCCGCAGCGACGCCTCGTCCCGCATCTTCGTGATCCCCACCGACGAAGAGCTGATGATCGCCCGGGACACCATGGCGCTGATCGCGTAGGCCGCGTGGGGCCGGACGTCCGCGCCTACGCTTCCTTCACCAGCACGTGCAGCGACGGCTCCAGCCCGCCCAGGCTGAGCCGCTGGTGGACCACCAGCCGCATGTCTGGACAGCTCTCGCGGAACTTGCGTACCAGCGATCGCTCGCTGGTCAGGATCACGACACGTCCGCCAGGGCGCAGGCACCTGCGCAGGTGCCCCAGCATCCACGGGTAGAGCCTCTCATTGGCGGTGTGGCTCGCGACCAGCCGTCCCCACGGTGGGTTGAGCAGGAACTTGTCCACCGTCTCATCGGCCAGCGGCAGCCGCGACGCATCCCACTGCACCAGTTCCGCCGGCACCCCCAGCGCCGTGAAGTTCTCCCGCGCCATCGCCAGCTTCTCCGCGAAGCGATCTCCGCCGATCAGTCGCACCCGCGGGTCGTGCAGGTACCGCTCGGTCAGCACCGTGCCCCCACCGACCGTCGGGTCCACCACGAGTTCCCCGGCCTCGGGCAGCGACAGCCGTGCCATGGCGGCGGCTACCGTGGGGTTGAGAGTGACACGGGGATGCACCACTCGCGAGCGCTTGTGCAGGGCGCGCTGCGAGAGCCGCACCCCTACCAGCGCCTGGTCCTGCCGCACATCCACCCGCACCTCGATGTCGAAGCCCTTGAGGTCCACGCCCCAGCCCGTGCTCGCGACAACTCCCGCGCCTGCGGCACCCGCTACGTCCGGTGAGTGGAACTCGTGCCGCCCCACTCGCTCGGCCGTGACACGGAAGGTCGGGGAGGGGGGCAGGGGTCTCAGGCGGCCAAGCAGCGCCGCGGCCGGCCCGAAGTCCGTACGTGCCAGCAGCCCTTCTACATCGTCCAGCCACTGCACCCGCGGCGAGACTTCGGGGATCGCCAGCACCGTCACGAAGACGTTCTCGACCGTGCGCAGCTCCAGCAGGCGCACGGGCTCGCCCGGGAAGACCAGGTGCAGGCGGCCGTACTCCGCACCGGTGACGCGCGCCTCGGGCAGTCGCTCCGCGACCTCGTCACGGACGACACTCTCCAGCCCACCCACATGGCTCAGATAGTACTCGGTCATAGGAAGGGGAATGGCGACGGCTCAGTGCCAGCGGCAGGGGAAGCACCGTAGTGCGGGCTTCCAGGCTGCTTGGCAAGGGGAGGTTTCAGCGGGGGAAAGGGGAGGACCTCCGGGCGAGAGGCGACAACGGCGGCCTACCCCCTGCCCCCTCCCTGAAGGGAGGGGGCGCCGCGCGGCGGCGGGGGTAGGCTGCCGTTCCGCCGATGTCTACCCGTTCCCCCCCTCCGTCGCCTCCCCCCCGTTCGGCGCGCTCGAGTCAATCGAGTCCATCAGTGAGTGCAGGAGCAGGTCCTGACTGGCTCCGAACTGCAGTAGGCTCATCTCCACGGTCGCCGCGGTAATAGCCGGCGGACCCTCCTCCCTGGCGCGCACGCCGGCCATCGCCAGGCCCCGACGGCACGCCAGCCGGAGCACCGTTACCAGCGCCCCGGGCGCTACCTGATACACCGTCGGGCTGGGCCTTTCCGTCCGCACCCCCGTGGCGTGGTCGAAGATGTAGTCGACGGTCGCCTCGGGAATGGTCACACCCAACTCGACCTCCAGCGCCTCGGCCGCCTGCGCGAGCATGGCGTACACCTGGTGTGGCGATAGCTCTGGCAGGACGATGTGCACAACGTCGCTGACCGTGGCCAGCAGGGCTGCCTCCATGGGCGTGGTGCAGAAGGCCACGCCGCGTAGGCCCGCCGGCAGGACACGCGCCAACTCCTGGACATGCCCGCGCGGGATCACCGGCACATGGCCACTGCACGTGAGGTCCTGCACGACTTGCGCCAGGCGTTCCTCGGTCCCCAGGGCACCGCTCTGTGTCTGCGAAGCGCTCAGTTTCAGCCAGTCGAGTTCCATGACCCGCCCGTGGCGCAGCTCCGGCAACACCGTCTCCCCCGCCAGCATCCGGCGAGCCAACTCGATCGCGACCGCGTGGCAGCCCGTACCGGGGAAGCCCTGGACGGCGACCAGGTGGTCCGCCGCCACGGCATCCGCCAGAGCTTGCACGACTTCCTCTCGCTCCACACAGGGCGTCGTAGGGAAGCAGGCGACGTGCAGGCCCCAGTCGCGGCAACAGCGCGCTGCGCCCGGACGGATGCCCTTCAGCCGGGGCGGGGGTGCCGTCATGTCTGGCCCACCCAGCGCCAACACGCTCTCGACGAGGGCCTCGTCGGGAGTGGCGTAGTGGCCGATGGCTTTGCCGAGCAGATCGAGGGAGACGACATCCTCACCCTCGCGCGCAATGTCGAAGCCCCGGTGGTGTATGTCCCGGCAGGGCACACCGCGCAAGCGCAGTCGCGCGGACTCCTCGTCCATCTCAACCGAGACGCTGCCCATGGCGTCGAGCCACTCGATGTTGTGTGCGTTGAACATGTCACCCATCTCCACATGCTGCCGAGCCTGCGCTCACCCCCGCCCTTCGGCTACGTGGGCTCCCGCTCGGTCAGCACCTGCTCAGCCGACACGCCGACCAGGTCGGCATAGCGCTGCATGAGCAGCCAGTCATCGCGTGTGACGGTGTCATTGAGCACGTTGCCCAGGTGGTGCATGTGTATCAACTGGCCCTCGTCGGTGCGGAGCTTGATGCCGATGCGGTCGAAGCCGGCGAAGCAGGGGGCCAGCCGGCCGGCGCTGCGCTCGGAGATCGCCGCATAGGCTTCCATGAGGCGCTGCCGCTTGGCCGAGCGAGTGGGCGGCACGTAGCTCGGGTCGGCGGTGTCTCCGAAGGGAGCGCGCTGCCAGGCGGCCACATGCGGGTACGCCTCCATCAGGCGCTCGTACAGGCCGTCGGCCATCGCGAAGTCGTGGTACAGCAGGTTCAGCCCGAACATCTCCCGCTGCAGTTCCATGGCCTCGGTCACGAAGGGCAGACGGGCGGCATCGCCGTCCGAGGTTGGCGCCGCGCTGGCGGTCTGCGCCACCGTGGACGGCTCGTAGCCATGCTCCTGGCACACCGGGCGGAAGACGAACTCGTGCTTGATGACAGCGTCCAGGCCCAGCAGCGGGCCGGACACTTCCCCGGGATAGCGCTCCAGCGCGCCGCGCAAGGCCGTCAGCTGCTCCAGGGCCCAGGCGACCCATGCCACCTGTGTCTTCTCCCCCTCTGTCAGTAGCCGGTCGTACAGCGCCAGTCGCAGGTCTAGCAAGTCCAGGTGCGTCCACTCCCTGCCGCCGATAGCCACGGGCTGGTGAATGGTCTCGCCGAAGCGCTGGCTGAGGGCCAGGCGAATGGTGAACCACGGATCGGGTGGCGCGATCTCCAGGCCGCGCTCCTTGAGGAGCCGCAGCACCTCGGCCGTGTGGTGGCAGCCCAAGTGGGCGTCCATGGCCACCGTGGCCGCCGACAGGGCCCGCTGGTAGGCCGACCGTGCCCATCCCGCCTCATAGTGGGTGTAGTGCAGCGTTTCGATCTCCTTCACCTCAAAGGCCGGTACCTCGCGTCCCGGCTGCAGGAGGCCCTTGAAGGAGATGCAGTCATTGCTGATATCGGTGACGATGGCGCGGCTGCGGACCTCCCACTCCGGGCCGAAGTGCACACCGATGCCGCCCCAGACCTGGCAGGTGCCCAGGAAGTACAGCATCACCTGGCGCACGTCGTCGCGACGCAGGGCGGTGCGCAAGCCCGGCAGGCTCGGATCGTTGAGGCTGACATTCAGGTGCGAGCCGGCGAAGGTCAGGCGGCGGCGTCCGCCGCGCACATAGCCGCAGGCCCCCAGCTTGATGCGCTCGCCCAGGCGCTCGCGGAGGATGCGCCGGTTCTGGTCCTGCGCGGCGGCTAGCTGGAAGGGGGAACCGCACTCGGGGGTCTGCGTCTCCAGCAGGTCGCTCTCGCGGGACACGTCGTAGTAGAAGGCGCCCCCGCCACGCAACATGCAGTAACGCGGGAAGCGCCAACGGATCTCGTCGGTGGGCATGGTGTCGGTGTGGGGCATGGCACAGCGGCGAATGATCTCCGCGCGCTGTTCGGCGAGCAGGTGGCTGTTGCCACCGGTCGTGAGGTAGTGCTCGCAGTCATTGCCCATGGCCACTCGCGCCAGCGTCTCGGTGCTCATGACAGGCTCCCTTCTTCATACGGTCCCATCAGCATGGGGTACATGCCGTGCCCGGCGCCGCCCCCGGACGGGCTGGACGGTGCCGGCGCTGACACCACCTTGCCCCCGCTGCGGACGTGGTGCTGCGTCCGGTAGCGGTGGGTGTAGCTCAACTCGGTGCGGTAGGGGGCGGCCGGGCCGTCGAGGATCTCGTCCAGGCTCAGCCCCTCCAGGCCCCCGATCCGCGCTAGTGAGCAATCCTCAGGCGTCGGCAGCGACAGGCGGGCGCTGCGACGCGGCAGGTTCAGACCATCCCAGTCGCACATCTGCAGCCGCTCGCCCTCAGTGATGCAGCGCTGAGCAATATGGCCCCGCAGGTACGCCCGAGTGACCGTCGGCGGCGTGGTGAACGCCTCGGCGAGCTGGAGGGGCGCGAACGGCGGGGCGTGTCCCAGGACGCGGGCGATGTGCTGACCCTCCGGCTCAAAGAGCGCCGGCTCGATCTGGTGCCACAGCACGTCCAGCTCGCGGGCGGTGCGGTTGTCGGCGGCCTCGAACGTCATCCTCTTCGCAGCCCACTCGACGCCGCTGGCGAAGAGGTCGCGGCGCCGCAGCGCGTCTATGACCTGCCGGAGCCAGCGGTCGTAGCGCCGCCAATGCGGCAGAGCCTCCGCCGCGTGTTCATCGTCCTCCAGGACCGCCGCGATGGTCGCCAGCCCCTGCTCGGCGAGGTCCAGCGCGTTGGCGGAACGGCCGTCGTTGAGTGGCACGGGCAGCCACGGATCGCGGTTCATCACGGCTGCCGCCAGCAGCGGCTGGCGCAGCGACAGATCCGGATACGGCCGCACGGGAGCGGGGCGCAGCAGGGCGTAGGTGGCGGCCTGCACCAGCGCGATGCGCAGTTCCTGCGTTGGGCTGACAGTCGTGTCGTGCGGGCCGATGCAGTGGTTGCGTGTGCGGCTGGCGTCGTCGTTCAGTGTTTCGCGGTTGCCGCGCAGGTTCAGGCTGATCGTGCGCTGGAAGGTCGTCTCGTGCGACGGGAAGAGCGTCTCCATGCTCTCCAGCCGCTGTCCGCACAGGAAGGCGGTCTCGTCGTAGTCGTCCCCCACCGCTCCGCTGCCCAGCAGTACTGCCGCCGCGGTCACGAACGGCACATAGGCGCGGAGGACCGTGGAGAAGCACTCGCCCACAAGCAGCCGCCAGTCGTCGCGCCCCACCTGCACATTGATATGTCCGGCTCGGTAGACATAGCCCGTGCCGCGTGACTTGCGCGAACGGTTCATGAGCCAGACCAGGGCCTCCTGGGGACATTCGGCGGCGGCCTGGGCCAGCATGTACTCGGTGGCGCACAGATGCAGATAGGCCTCGTGCGGGTCCAGCGTCTCGCACGAGGTGACCTCGGGCTGGTCCAGGTCAATGTAGACGGCGCCGCCGTCGGGCAGGGGCAGCAGGTCAGCCGACGCTCCCCAGTAGCCCCCCGGCGTGCTCAGCCCGTAGCTGGTCCGTACCGGCTCATCACCGAATACACGCTCGTTGAGGGCCTGTAGTACGTGACGCGCCCCCTGGGCCTGCGGGTCTGGCCAGCGCTGTGTCGTCTTGGTGACAGCCAGATGCTCCCATTCGTTGCCGAGGATCGGCAGGACACAGGTCTCGTTGCTCATGTTGCACACTCCCCGGGTCTAGCTCGCATTACGGAAGCGCATCCGGACCTCGCGGGCAGAGGTCGTGTCCAGCAGTGCCTCGCGGTCCACGTGCAGACCGGTCACGCGCTGGGCTTCCTCGCCCGACAGCCCCAGCGCCACGACCAGGTCCTCGGGTGCCAGGAACGCCACATTCGCGTAGAGCTGGCGCTTCAGTTCGCCGGCGAGGCTGAAGGCGCTCAGGCAGGTGTCGTCGTAGTACGCAGCCCGTGCCGCTGCCTGTACGCTCTGTTCCAGCGTGCGTCCGCTGACCGCCTCGGAGGCCTGGTAGACCCGCCCATGGTCGCTGCTATCGAACACCAGGCGGATGAGCGGGAAGTCCAGGCCGCACAAGGCCATCTGAGCCGTCGTCTCCGGCTCGTCGTCAAGCTGCACCCGCGACAGGTACGCAGTCAGGATGCGCACGGCCGTCTCGCGCTCCGGCAACCCCACCGCCACCGTCTCGGAGATGCGGCTCAGCAATGCGGCATCCAGCCGCGACTGGTAGTTGCTGGTGAAGGCCAGGATGCGGATCGGCTCGCCGGGCTCGCGCGGACGGCCCAGCATGTCGGCGATCACCGCGAAAATGCGCGAGGTGACATCGGCGCTGGTGGAGTCCATGTGGGCCCCGCGCTTGCGCATGATCGCGTCCACCTCGTTCATCACGATCAGCGTGTTCTGGTCGCCGCCGGCGGCCAGCGCCTCGCGCATCAGCTTCTCACTGCGGCCGAACCACTCAGAGGTGATGTTGGACGTGTCTATGCGGATGGTCTGGTAACCCAGGGCCGCCACCTCACGCGCCAGATGGCGTTCCGCGATGGTCGTCTTGCCCGTGCCGCTCGGGCCGGCGAACAGGATGGTCTGCGGCAGGCCTATCCCGTAGCTGGCGGCTCGCTCGGGGTCGCGCATCACCTTGATGATCTGGCCGATGCGCTGCAGCACTGAGGGCGAGTAGATGAAGTTGTCCTCCTCCGCCGGGAGCGGCGTGAACACGTTGTAGAGCGGGTTGCGCCGCGTCTCGGCAGCCTCGTCGGCCTGGGGCGCAGGATACGCGATGCGGATCTTGCCGTCCGTCACGCGCACCCGGTCCCCGGGCGTCAGCTCCGCCAGGTGCGGCTCCAACTCCGCCGAGGCGATGGCCACCACGCTGTCTTCGGCCAGCACGCCGTCGCGCAGCTCCAACTCGACATGGATCCGCCCCTCGCCCGCAGGCTGGACGGCCTTCAGTCGCGCTGAGACCAGCCCCACATGGTCGTAGCCGTACGAGCCGAAGTAGGCGGCATCGCCCTCAGCGCCCAGTGCGAACTGCACGGTCTCGCCCAACGACGGCGCGCGGGCATCCTGCGGCAGGATGATGAAGTCGGCATCGTCAATCCAGATGGCCACCAGCGGCTCGCCGTGGATGATCTCCTGCATGATCCGGGTGACGCGCCCGATACGGCGGGCCGACGAGGCCTTCACACGATCGAGTTGCTCGCGCACGGCCTCGTACTCAGCTCGGGCGTCGGCTACCTGTTGGGTGTAGCTGTCAAAGGCCTCGCAGATGCGGTCTACCGCGTCTGGCGGGACTTCGGCCGCCAGCAGCGAGCCCCGGAGATGGTCGCCAATGCCCACCGGGTCCAGGGGGAAATCCCGCTGCGAGGCCGCCGCCAGGTGCTGGTTGATGATGCTGGCGATATCGGCTATGAGGGTCCGTCGTGTCATGATTCGCTCCACCCTTCTTGCCCCTTGAGCATGAAGCTCTCGCGTTGCCGGTCGGTGCGGCAGATGGCGCAGGAGCAGACAGGACATGCGGTCGGCTCCTCACCTTGCAGACATTGCGGATGGAAGGCCCAGGAGCAGGCCGGGCAGTAGACCACCTCGTCACCGGCGTGCAGTGGTTGCCCGTCGTCCATACAGGCCGCGCACAGCACGGGCCCGCTCGCGACGTCGTCCGGCGCCCAGAGCGGCTCAGTCCGCTCGGGGTCGAGGAAGTCCTGGGTCACGTAGCGCCAGACCTGCGCGCCACACTCGATCGTGTCGCCGTTGACGACGCGGCAAGTGCCCGCCAGCAGGGGCAGACCGCGCACACGTGCGAGGCCCGGTGGGGTTAGCAGTACATGGCCCCCGTCGTGCCCCACCAGCACCGGGACATCCACCGACTCGCCTGGCTGCAGGCGCCGGAGCAATCCGGCCGGCTCGTCGCCACTTAGCACGACCGCGGCGTGGCAGGGCAGGCCGATGGACTCGACGGCCTCGTTGTCCTCCAGGCGCATCAACCGAGGCATGATTCGACCTCCTGGTCGTCTGTGACGGGCTCTGTCTCCGGGCCGGCCTCGATGTGTAGGTTCACCTGCTGCAGGGAGCCATTGATCCAGCGGAAGCCGGCAGCCGTCGGCTGTTGGCCGACACTGGCGGCGATGATGAACAGGCCCTCGGCGCCCGCCGACCACAGACACAGGTCCCAGTCCATCGGGGAGGGGGCGATCAGGCCGTAGGGGTGTGTGTGGCAGGGCCCCAGGATACGGAAGGGCGGGCCCATGGCCGCCACGCTGTCTTGGGCATAGGCCCAGTCCTCGGGGCTGAACTGGACGGTCGCGGCCCCGGCGCCCTCAGCCGCGCCAGGCGGAACGATGACATCGGTCACGACCGGCACGCCGCCCGGCCCCAGGACCCCGACCGAGAACGCGCGCTGCTCGGCCTCGTCGGTCATCGCCACCAGTTGGCTGATGACCGCGCCGGCCTGCGCCGTGAGCATGGCCTCCCTGGCCTTGACCGAGTAGTCGCAGTCCGGCAGCACGTAGTCGAACACCGGCACCTCGGGCACGGCCTGCTGGTCCACATACAGGGCAGCGGTGGCACGGTCGCCGGGCAAGAAGATGTTGTGATGGCTGGAGAGAGCCTCGACCAGGGCCTTGGTCTCCATCAGCAGAACGGCCGACATGGGGAGGTCGCGTGCGGTCGCCACGGTGCCATCGCTCGCTCGCACCTCGATCCGGCAGGTGACGAGACGGAGGCGCCCTGACGCCGTAGTCTGTCCCTGGCAGGCGACGCGCAGTTGCAGGGGTGTGCCACCGGCGAGGCTGCTGCCCAGTTCCTCGAGGGCCACCCCCTGCGCGGCCAGCTCCAGGCGTCGCCACAGGACCTCCGGCGCCATCAGGAAGGTCGTGGCGACATCGGGATTCGTCTGGTTGTGGATCGTCACATGAAGGCCGTTGCCTGCCATGGGATCATCTCCTCGTCGGCCGATGGACGGGGAGGAGTCGAACCTCCCCGTCCGCTTGGGGCCGGCGCCTACGCGGCGGTCAGGCGCGGGATCACCGTGACCTGACCGGCGGTCAGCAGGTCGCGCACGCGCTCATCCTGCAGGCTCTCGCTCGGGCGCAGGAGCTCGCCCGACTCGGCCCGCAACTGGTAGTCCAGGGGCATATTGCGCTGACTGCGCGACGGCAGTTGCAGCCGCCACACCGCCTCCGCCGCGACATCGGCGATGGTCGCGGCCGCACCCAGCTCTACGCTGGCTCGGCGTTGACCCGTCAGGTCTCGGCACTCAACCGTGTTGCTCACGATGGTTCCCTCCTTCCTGTTGCTGAGGTGCTCGCCACCAGCGACCCCAGTTGGCAGCCAGCCCGGGGTGGTTGCGCAGCACCTCGAGAATGGGGCGCAGTTCCACCGCGATGTACCGCAGAGCTGCGTCCACCAGCTCCACGTCCTCGTCGGTGGGCTGCAACAGCGGAATGAAGATGCTCGCCTTGGTGCAGGCCTGATTGACGGCGATAAGGTGTGTCTGCGTGTTGGCGGCCGTGACCCAGAGATGCCGCACCGTGCCTCCTATCTCGGGCGGGGTCAGCGGGATCCAGCACTCCAGACAGTCCTCGTGCACAATGACCTGGGCCTTCACGCTGCCGCCGCACAGCCGCCGCAGCGGTTCGGCCAGCCTGTCGCGCCACGCCGCGCCGATGGCCTCGCGCTCCACGGCGCTGAGTTCCGGCCCCTTCCCGCCGGCGAGCCACCGCGCCGCGCACTTGTCCTCGCGCCAGCTGAGCGGGCCATCCACCGCGTGTCCCGTGTGCGTACGCTTGGACCACCGGCGCTCTTGGGGCAGCGTGTGCCGTGTGAACTCACCTCGGGTTGTGGCTTGTGCCTGAAGCTGCGACATCTAGGTCTCCTTCAGATCACCGCAGGGCGTGCGCATCGAAGGGCAACTCGCCCCGGGCCTGGGCCGCCGTGTACCAGCGGGCGGCGTGGGCGTTGTAGATCCCCTCGGACATGGCCCACGACGCCCCGGCGATAATATCGAACACCAGGGAGACCACGGACCACAGCGGGATGACCGGCCCGCGCTCAAGCTGTTGCTCGAGGTTCGCGCAGATGATGCGCGGCGGGTCGGGTCGGATGTTGGGGTGGAAGGGCCGCTCACCGTCCTGCGGCTCATAGACGGCCATGAGACCATGCAGCTTCTCGGCCCCCACGAACCGGACGACATGGCGGGGCACGATCTCAATGCTGCCTTCGGGCCGTTCCACCGCGCCCAGGCAGTCGAAGGCAACCAGCAGGTGCATCGGCCCTCGCTCGATGATCTCGGCGCGCGTGCGCGGATCGTTGATGAAGTCCACCGTCTCGGCTATCTCGCGTTCGGTGCGGTCAGTCATCCTGCACCAGCCCCTCGACTGCAATGGTCACGGCTGTCTGTGGTTGACTGGGTGTACGCCCCCGGCCGCGCAGCAGCAGCAGATCGCGCGCGGGTAGTCCTAGTGAGGCAGCGCTGGCGTCTGGCCGTAGCTGGTCCAGGGCCAACTCGCTCGTCCAGCCTTCCAGGGCCACCACGGGTGACTGGCAGTGCGGGCACGGGTTGCGGAAGACGCGCGGATTGGGGCGCCTGCCGCAGGCGCACTCGCTGCCCAGCGCCAGGGGTCTGAGGAACTCCAGGCGGGCCGTACCCTCGGTGATCCCCACGTCCCGCGCCACGGCCGACAGCACGGGCAGGATCGGCTCGGCCGCACCCAACGTCACCGTCGCCTCGGGCCAGGGGGTCACCCGGGCGCAGTCGAGGAGACAGTGCGGGTCGCGGGTGAGGCGGCTGGCAAAGGCCTCACAGGCCGGGCCGAGGGCCAGGGTCGTGTCCACGCCCGCCGGGGCCCCGATGGCGCTGAGCGTCAGGGCCGCCGCGGCTTGGCCCTCGGCCGCCCCGTAGGGCATCGTGAAGGCGTCGCCGCCCTCGGCCACGGCCTGCTCGCAGGAAAAGCCGTCTTCGTTGAGGATGGATGAGATGAAAGCCTCCCCGCTGCCGCACAGAGGACAGGGCCCAGCGGCCAGGGGGAAGAGGAAGGAGCGCACTTGGGCGGCCCCCTCGCTGACATGACAGGTGAGGAGAGGCAGGGGGTGGTTCGGTGTGGCCAGACGCAGGCAGATCCCGGTCACGCGGCGCGTGGTCGCGGGGCGGTCCGTGGCGAGCACGATCAGCTCCGCTTCGCGCCACTCCTGTCCGCCGACGACGTCCTCGATCCGGCCGCAGCGCGCCGACAACTGATCTGGGCGACCGAGGGCCGCGGCCTGCTGCTGCAGCGCCAGCACCTTTGGCTTGCCCACATCGGCCGGGCCGTAGACCCGCTCCGTGGTGCGTGCCGTGACAGGCTTGGGGTCGGCGGCGATCAGCTTCCACCCCTGGCGCAAAAGGGCCAGCACGATGGTCGTGCCTGGTAGTCCGAGGCCGGCGCTGATCGCCTTGTGCATCCGAAACTCCTCCTGTGTGTCGGAACAGCTTCGTATGTCGTTGGGGGTCGTTACTACTCGCCTTCGTGGTTGGATTGGGCCAGATCGTGGCGCTCGTGGGCCGTGTTGCGGAACTGGTCTACGATCGCCAACGGCTGGAGCCGGGGCATGGATACGAAGCGTTGCTCCCGGTTGTCGCCGTCGTCCCCCCTAGAGGGGCCTTCGTGTTCGCGGAAACGCTCCATGTCTTCCCTCCTTCCGCAGAATGGTGGTTGCACATTAGGCTAGAACAGTCGTCTAGAAGTCTTGACCTGTAGTGTGAACTTGTATATCATGTAGGCGGGTCCCGTGTCAACACCCTTGTTGGGCACTGTCTCCATTCCGGACAGGTAGGCTGTACCGCCCGCGTCGTGGACCAATTGTGCGGCAAGACGCGCTACAGTCAGCAATCATCTGAATGCTGCAACGTGCACAGGAGAGGCAGCAAGGGTCGAGGACCGGGCAGGCGGCGTCTTCGTGTGCCGGGAAGCTCCCCGGCGCCAATCCGTGGGAGGTGTACGATGGCGACGGACATCTTCGCACAGAGGGAACTCCGCGAACGCATCACGCACTGCTATCAGGAGCTGTACGGGGACTACTGGGGTGGACTGTGGCGCAACTTCTACGCCCGCAGCGGGGGCGTCTGTCTGGTAGGCACTTACGGGGACGTCCGCCTGCGCGACGCCTTCGCCGTGCGGGAGATCATCCAGGTTCTACCCCTACGTGAGATGGCAGTGCTGGTGATGGACGACGCCGAGGCGCGTTTCCCGGGGGATGTCGTCATCATCGCTCGCCCCGACCTCTTCGCCAGCCGCCATGCCAAGCGCGTGCTGGCCGACGCCCACCAGGTCCGCCACTTTTTCCATCTGGGGCGCTACGCCTTCATCAACGTCACCGACGGGAAGTGCTACTGGCGGGCCCGCCAGGGGCCAATGATGCGCGAGTACGGGTTAGTGGCACGGCGCGTCCGTTCCAACGGCCACCACGTCATCACCGTCTCCGGCCTCAGTCGCATCGGCACATGGGCGGCAGCCAAGAGCTGCAGCGACATGCACTACCTCGATGCAGTAGAGAGCCTACTGCAACCGCGGCTGCAGCAAGTGGCTGCCGAGAGCGGCAAGGACCCGGCCAACATCGGCTTTGAGGTGCTGGTGGAGGTCACGTACGAAGTCGAGAAGCAGGAGAAAGCCTACCTGGCGCAGTTTGACCTGGATGCCACCCTCTATCCGCTGATCACCTGCGAAGGACCGCCCCCCGCTTACTACGAAGGATCCAGTGGCGATGTCGTACGCGAAGAGGATCTGATGATCCGCCCCGTTGCCGTCGCCACGGAGTTGCAGACGCCGCGCGCCGAGCATGTGGTCATCGCCCTGGTCAAGGGCGACTGCCCCGCGAACGCCACGACCGACCCGAACCTCATCACACACTTCGTAGTGGATGGCATAGACCTGGTGGAGAAGGGGACGAACCGGTTCAACATGCTGCTGCAGGCCTGGTATCGGGGACCACGGAGCGAGAAGGAGTTCGAGAGCGGGGAGATCAAGCCGAGCCTGCACTACCCCGCCAAAGACGCCCGCACCATCCGCTGCCAGTTCAACCGCGAGGCCAACCGCTTTGGTGTGCCGGGGGAGCTGGCCCGCTGGTCCGGCCACCAGTACTACATCAACACGATCTCACAGCACTGGCTGCCGGCCTGGGAGCACGTAGACATGCCTGGGCTGACCAACCCGCCTCCGGGGCTGTCGCCAGTGGCGCAGACGCCGGCCGGTGCTCCGACAACTCCCCGCAAGCGGCGTCCCAACACGCCCCGCGACGAGGTCACCTGCCCGCCGACAGGCACCGATCCACTCGGTTAGGGGAGCGTGGTTGATGCCGCAGGGCTGGCTCAGGACGTCTCGTCCGCCCCGAGCATGTCAAGCAGCTCGAGGTCCGGCTGGAGGTCCTCGCAGAAGCGGTTGGCTAGCGCCTCCGCTACTTCCTCATCCTGCCGGGTGTAGATGGTGACGTTCTCGTGCCGCTGATCGCCCGGGTCGAAGGGGGCCGTGTAGGGTTCCTCGTTCAGCCACTCACCGTCTCCGGGCGGTAGGCACAACACCTTCCCGTCCGGCCCCAGCTTGTTCTCTAGACTGAGCATTAACACCGGTCGCGGACCCCGCGAGGACGGGATGAAGGCCGGCACGTGCAGCAGGCTCTCGCACCGTCCGCTACGGAAGAACGGCGCCTCACGGGTGCGGCGATAGCGCTTGGCCTTGTGCTGGGTGATGTGGTAGCCCCCCAGGTTGATGAGCTTGCCCGACCGCAGCGGCTCGGTGGTGAGCGAGGTGTCCACCAGTGGAGCTGTGCACGTGGCGGTCGTG
Source organism: bacterium (assembly GCA_021372615.1). NCBI lineage: Bacteria > bacterium. The sequence goes on from JAJFUB010000013.1 coordinate 88,702, forward strand.
AGTTGCCGACGGCGCCGTGTCTCCAGGTCCTGGAAGCGGGCAGCGGCCGGTAGCAGCAGGCATTCCGCATCCTCCACCAGCCAGATGGCCGCCAACTCGCTGGGAATGGCGTCGAAGGCCTCCTCGCACAGCCTACCCAGCACGTCCTCGAGCACGCGGGGGAGGAAGAAGTGGCGCAGGCCGTTCGTCTCCAGCAGCGAGAACTGGCGCGGCGGGTCGGCCGCCTCCCAGTTGGCGATGGTGCGCGCCGACAGGCCCAAATCCACGGCGATCTCCGCCTGCGACAGCCTGGTGCGCTTGCGCAGTTGGGTGAACTGGTCCGAGTTCATCAGCGTCACCTCCAGCATTCAGCAGCCTTGCAGCGGGCACAGCGGGTCAGGGCCGGCGAAGTCCCCCCTGGCCAGATAGGCATGCACGGGACATGACCCAAAGCAGCCGTAGCCGTACCGCGTGCATCGGGTGCAGGCCGGGTTCTTGCTCAAGCGTAGGTCCCGGAACACGCGCCAGACCTCCGCCTGCAGCCATAGGCCATGGATCTGGCAGGCCGACATGTGTCGGACATTGCCCGCGGCGAACGGGGCGCGCGCCGCCGGGTCAGGCGACCCGCCCGGCGAGCAGCCACACGCGTGCATCCAGCCGGCCGGGGAGATGAACGCCGCCTCGCGGCCCGCCGGGCACCAGCGCACCTTGTGGATTACGGGATCGCTGGCCTGCCCGGCCACGGCTCCGACGTCCGCGCCATACTGGAATTCGACCTGCAGGTCGGCCTGTCCTTGCCGCTGGCCCAGCAGATGCGACACGGCGGCCATTTCGGTCGCGCCGGGGCGGTCCGCGGCGAACTGCCCGGAAGCGCCGCGCCCTGTCGGGCGGGGAGCGATCAGCGACAGATGCCGCACACCGCGAGCCTCCAGCCAGCGCATGAAGTCAGACAGGACCGGTAGCAGGGACCGCGTGATGACGGTGTTCACGCGCAGGCTGCGTCCGGAGGCCAGCAGCCAGTCCACCGTCGCCATCGTCCGTGCGAACGCCCCGGGCCCACGCAGAGCGTCATTGATGTCCTCGGGCCCATCCAGCGACACGAGGTACCGCCCGATCGAGCGGGCGAGCAATTCCTCGGCGAGCCCCTCGCGCCATACGCCGTTCGTGCCCAGAGACACGTACAGGCGGCACGCGAGGGCCTCGTCAATGAGTTCGGGCAGATCCGGCCGCGCGGTCGGCTCCCCGCCGGTGAAGCGGATCTCGCGGACACCGATGGCCGCCAGACGGTGGATCAGGGCGCGCAGCTCACCGGTCCCGAGTTCCGGCTCCGGCGCAATCGTGTCGCGATAGCACATCACACATGACAGATTGCAGCGCCCTGTCACTTCCAGATAGATGCGGTTGGGGCTGCTCAGGCAGCCCTCAGGCAACTCCTCGGCCCACGAGCGCGTGGCGAAGTAGAGCAACGTGTCATCGTTCGCGGCGGCACGTCGCAGGGACTGGAGTTCCTCCTCGCCCAACTCCGTGACGACGCCGGTGTGCGGATCGAGGGCCTGTCCGCCGACGCGCTCCTCGCGAATGCGTCGCGCGATGGGGACCGCAGGTAGACCCTCCTCGGGAATGGTATGGAGGATCATGGCCGTGCCTCCGCCAGCAGGTCCACGAAGCAGTACGGATCGCCCGCGTCCATCGCTCCGTTCACGACCAGCGCCGACACGGCGCACCCGCCGAAGCACGGCGAGCCATACAGATAGGCGCAGCGACGGCACTTGTCCGCGAGCCGTGCATTGACCAACGGACAGGCATCACGCGACCGCCGCCAGATGGTCAGCAGGTCGTCCTCGCGGACATTGCCGACGCGGGACTCCGGACGGCCGGATAGCTGCCCGCAGGTGAAGCAGTCCCCGCCAACAGTGACCGAGATGCCGCCTTGGCCGCAGCCCAGACGCTTGTGGGCGCCCTGGACAGGAGGCCCGGGCGGCGCGGCCAGGTAGTCCCAGGGCGTGTCGAGGCGCATCTGCGGGTACTGCCGGCGCAGGGCGACGACCCGCTCCACGAGGGCACGGTGCTCCTGCGCGTCAAGCATATCGCCAGGCGCGGCTCCGCCGACCGGTCGCAGGGGACTGAAGGCCGCGGCAGCACCCATCTGGGCCGCCAGCGCTACGACGTGATCCACGCAGTGCTGGTTGCGGCGGTGGAAGGTCATCGAGAGGCGCACGCGCTGCCCGGCGGCACACAGTGTGCGTGCGCTGTGGACACACTGGTCATAGCTGCCCGCGCCGCGGATGGCATCGTGGGTCTCGCGGTCGCCCTGCAGCGAGAGATAGACGGCCGATATGGGGGCATGTGCCAGCTCCCCCCGCAACGCCCCGGCGATCATCCCGTTGCTGACCAGGACGGTGGTCATCCCCAGCCCGGCGCTGGTCGCGATGAAGCGCAGCAGGTCAGGATGCAGCGTGGGCTCGCCCCCGGACAGTCGCACCTCCACCCCGCCGTGCTCGGCGTGGGCGCGAATGAGACCCTCGATCTCCCATGTCGTCAGCTCGTTCTCCAGGGCCCGACCGGACCGGTTGTAGCAATACCAGCACGAGCACTGACACGCGGCTGTGAGGTCCAGGAAGAGCGACAGCGGCGCCCCCCAGTGACGGCTGCCGGGCGCGTAGACGGTACGGTAGTCAATGGGCTGCACATCGTCGCGGTTGGCCCAGGTGAGCAGGTCGTCGCTCGGCAGGTACTCCCAGCGCCCGGACACGCGGTCGTGGTGGATCAGGCACGTGCTCTCAGCACGAACCAGGTGGGGCTTCACCTGGGGGGCAAGCTGTGGCGTCGCCATAGCAGCCTCCACAGACGCAGCGTTGCCAGGGGCCGGCGCATGGGCTGGGGGTGGGGCCAGTCATCGCCGCAGGCGGCGAAGAAGCCGGCGGCGATGGCCATCTCGTGCTCGTAGGCGGTCGCGAAATCCGCGCCCGCGCTCGTGGCCACTGCAGCCGCACCGCCAATGATGCCAATGAGGTGTTCCTTCGCGCCCGGGGACTCGCTCAGGGCTGCCAGGTCGCGACACATGCTCAGGATGACCGCAGAGGGGCGGTCGGGACGTACGTCGGGGATCGCGATGCGCTCGGGCAGAGCCACACCATCATCGCGGGCCAGACGGATGGCGATGAAGGCGACATCACAGCACTCGTCGGCCAGCTTGGCGGGCAGAGCTTCACCGCGCCGGAAGCCTTCGAGTCTCTGCGCGATGTGCCCTAACGACCCCAGTTCCCCCAGCAACTCCAGCAGCACGGCCTGCCGATCCCACGCCCTCGGTTCGACCCGCGCGAAGCCGTCGAAGACGGGCAGGGACAGCTCGGTCAGATGCCGCATGTCCAACTCGGCCATGGTTGTCATCCCCTCAGTCCGAGAGGTGGCCGGCGACAGTCAGGGCGTGCTCCTCGATGGCCAGCCGGTCGCCGGGATCCGGCAGGCTACAGGCCGCAAGGGCCTCCTCGACCATCGCGGTGGAGTTGAGGCTGTCGTAGGCGGGGCGAGTGACCGGGCTGATGAGGCCCAGCATCTCCGAGGCCCCGTAGCGGTTCTCCTGTGACGGCGCGCGCTCCAGTCCACGGGGGATGACATACAGCCGCCCGCCGCCGACCAGCGCGAAGTTGTGGGGCCGCAGGTTCGAGGCGGCCATGTAGCCCTGCAGCCAGCGCGCCAGACCCTCCCACGGGCCCTGCATCACGAGCACAAAGGCCGGGTAGTCCACGACGCGCGACAACGTGAGTCCTCCCGCCTCCGCCAGTCGCTCAAGGGGCTTGTTGAGCAGCGGGAAGGCCGCTACATCCCCGCGGTCGCCGTCCGCGCCGGGCAGGCGGTCATCGTGCAACTGGGCGTGGAAGTGCTCGGGCAGCGAGGCCGCTGAGCCGCGCAGGTTGATGCAGATCACGACATCGCTGACGCCGTCGGCGAAGTCCCCCAGTTGCACAATGTCGTCCGGGCGAATGGCGGCCCGGTGTTCCGTCGGGTAGCAGATGCCGTGCAGGGACTTGATGGGATAGGTCGCGGGCAGCCACTGCAGGCTGCCGACGAGGCCCGTCAGTGTCCCGCCCTCCTGGATGCGTTCGCACAGTGGACAGTTGGCGCGCGTGTGGGTCTTGTACTGCTGGTAGGGGCGGTGCTGCCGCGCCGGGCAGAAGATGACCGGGTAGACGCTTCCCGCCGCCCCGGCCAGGAGCTTCACCTCAGATTGCACCAGCGGCTGCGGCTCGCCCGCTACTGCCGCGATGGCCCCGGCGTAGTTCACTGGTGTTCCCCTCCCCTCGCCACCGGCGTGTCCAGCAGTTCGCGCACCCAGTGCTGATAGCCGCCGCGGCCCCAACTGCTGAGCGACGGCCCCGAGCACTTCTGGCAGCACTTCAGGTATGGCCCCGCCAGCGTCGCCCCGCGGATCGCGTCGAAGGCCGCGCCGGTCCAGACCGACTTGATGGTGCTCCCCGGCTCGTTGAGATCGCCGATCAGTTCCGCATCGCCCCAGTCGTTGTAGCAGGCATTGACCTGTCCCCAGGTGTTGACGGAGAACCGCTCCCAGAGCTGAACGCAGGGGATGTAGTCACCGGTGGTGTGCTCGCACGCGTACGGGTCCTCCAGGCGCCCGGCATAGGTGTGGTAGGGGCGGACAATGACCTTGTCGGCGATGGGCGCCCAGCAGTCCATGAAGGCCTCGCGGTGGGGCCGGAAGTCCGGGTGGTCCACCGCCGAGACGACGATGCGCGTCGGGCTGTCGGGCAGCTTGCCGCGCGCGGCATGGAGGTCCGTCACGGCGGCATGGATACGGCGGAAGTTGTCGGTGCGGCGCCACTGTAGGTAGGTGTCGGGGTCCGGAGCATCGGCGCTGACTTCCAGCATGTCCAGCGGCGCCTCTAGCACCGCCCCGATGTGCTCGTCCAGGGCAATGCCGTTGGTGAAGCTGGTGAGGGTGCCCACGCCATGCGCCTTGGCGTAGCCCAGCATCTCGGCGTACTGCGGGTGAACCATGGGCTCACCGCGCGAGTGGATACGCAGGATGGCCCAGGGGTATGCGGCCATCTCGTGCACGATCCTGCGGAAGAGACCGAAGTCGAAGAAGCCCGGCCGCAGTTCCGCCGCCAACGCCGGCGGCAACTCCCCCATGTTCTTGCGGCCCATCGGGCAGTGGCGACAGCGTGACTGACAGACCCCCGACACGAGCGCGATCTGCACGACCGGCGGGAACTCCGCGTAGCGCGGGTCATTGAAGCCGAAGGCAGTGGCGCTCATGTCACGATCCCCAACTGGTCTGACCAGGCGATGCCAAGGCGGTCGAAAGCCTGGAGGAACTGATCGCGCCAGCACCGCACTTGCTCGGGGCCGAACGATCTGGTGGCCAGCAGGTAGCCCGTGGAGCGTTCGTGCCCGGCCTGGATGTACTTGGAGTAGTCCGGGTCGATCCAGGTGATGCCGTAGGAGCTGGGGCGGACGGCCAGATCGGTGCCGGGGTAGGGCAGGCACGGGTAGCAGGTTGCCTCATCGAGCGCGAGGTGGGGGAGAGCGTCCAGCGTTCGGGCCACCGTCTCGTCGGTCTCGCCCGGGAAGCCGACGATGAAGAAGCCCCGGGTAAGCAAGCCGGCGGCCCGGGCTCGCGCCAGGCCCTCCTGGATCACCGACACCCGCTGCGCCTTGGCCATGCGAGCCAGCATGGACGGGTCGAGGGATTCGATGCCCACCCCTACGTGCATGCAGCCTGCTCCCGCCAGCGCCTCACAAAGCCCCGGTGCGGCCAGGTCCTCGGCCCGACAGAAGATGCGGAACTTCAGGTCCAGCGGGCGCAGCAGACGGCAGATCTCATATGCCCGCGGCCGGTCCGCCAGGAACGAGTCGTCGTTGAAGCGGAAGGCCCGCCAACCGGCCTTGTGGTGCCATCGCACCTCCTGCAGGACGCTCTCGGGGCTGCGCGGGCGCCAGCACCCACGCTCCATCACCCGTGAGTTGCAGAAGCGGCAGCGGTTCGCACAGCCTCGCGAACTGTCCAGGGCCATGACCGGCAGTCCGGCAATGCGCCGCGAGTAGCGTTTCATGTCACACAGACCGCTGTAGTCGGGGTACGGGAGGGTGTCGAGGTCGTCATTGGGCCGGGCCCGGATGAGGTCCGGTATGGCGGCACGCTCGCCACTGGCCAGGTGGTCCAGGATCGCCGCCAGCGCCTCCTCGCCCTCGCCGCATACCACAGCATCGAAGCCGTGGGCCAGGACCTCCTCAGGCACGGCGCTAGCATGGGGGCCTCCCGCCACCAGGAACGCCTCCGGCCGCGCCTGCCGCAGGCACGCCACGAATCCATAGGCGAGGTAACAGGTCGCCGTGTAGAGCGACAGACCATAGACCTCGGCCTCCGGCAGGTGCTCGGGTGTCAGTTGGTCGGGCGGGGTGCCGGCCAGGTCACAGATCTCGGCCTCGTAGCCGTGCGCTCGCACGAAGGTGGCCAGAGCCACGAGGCCACCCGGTGCCTGGCGCTGGTCGTCATCAATCTGGGGAACAGGCAGGTTCACCAGGACGACCCGTGGGGCGCCATGTTTGCCTAACACACGCGCATCATCCCAGCCATTTGGCATCAGCGCAGAGCTGCGTTCCGTGCTGAGTATGAAAGGCTTTCTGTAAGCACATTCTCGCTGAGATGATGAGCCTTCGACCGCGGGTTGTCAAGACTGTTGTCTTCGTGCCCCCGGTACCGATCACTTGCCCTCGGCCGGGTCTGGGTCTGGGTCCGACCTCTGTAGCGCGCTTCCCGCCATCTCTGCGCGGTGCGCGGGCGTCTTGAGCCGAAAGACGTACCAGAACCAGATGCCGGAAAGCAGCTTCAGCAGTGCCCCAAGGGCGAAGACTAGCACAAAGTGGCCCCCGTCGAAAAGCCAGCCGAAGATCGGGCCGCCGATGGCGTTGGAGCCCATCAGGATCATCAGTCGGGCGGCGCTGAAGGCTCCTAGGTGCTCGGCCGGCACGAGGTTGATCGCGCCGAGCGGCACCGTGTTGTCCTCGAGGTTGCGGCCAAACTGCGTGAGGAAGTACAGCACCAGGAAGGCCGCGGGGTTCCCGCCGAGAAGCACGACGGTAGCCATGCCCACGGCGTAAAGCACGTCCCCCAGCAGAGTCGCCCACGCCGCACCCCAGCGGTCCGCATAGACCGCCACCCATATGCCCGCCAACACCGTGGCAATCTGTGTGGCCGAGGTGGCGTAGCCCGGGTAATGCTCGGGCATATGCAGGTACTTGAGGCCCAGCGGCACGGAAAAGCCGATGACACTCATGGTCAGCCCGCGCACGATGTGGGGCCCGGCCAGCCATCGGAACTCCTTGAGCGCCAGCACGCGCGCCACCGACGCGAAAGGCAGGGCCGAGGTACTGGCCCCGGCCACGGCCAGGTCAGGCAACTCGCGGACCCGCGAGTACGTCACTGCACGGACCGTGATCGCCGCCGCTGCCGCCAGGAAGCACCAGGCATAGCCCATCGGGTAGGGCATGTCCTTCAAGAGCCCGGCGGCGAAGACGCCGATGAGAATCCCGGGAAGGCCATAGGAGAGGTTGCTGAAGCCAAAGAGACGCCCCCGCACACCAGGCGCGATGGCCCGCGCCCAGATCGGGTAGTCGAGCATCACCGGGATGGAGTTCGCGAGCGCCTGCGACACGCCGATGGCAATGAGCGCCACGAACACGCCGGTGAGCGGGAGCGCAACCCGCGGGATCAGAGCAACCCCGACCGTCGCCAGGGGCGCCAGCGCGAGAAGCCCGATGACCAGGCAGGCCGTGCGCACCCGGTTCCGCACGCGGTCGCCGAGCCCCATGAAGGCGAAAAGGCCGCAGGCGGTGGCGATCAACCCCGCGAAGCTGATCCAGCCGATCTCCTGCAGCGAGAACCCCGTTCGCTCCAGGAAGCCGCTCCATAGCTCGCCGCCAAAGAGCGTGGCCCCGGCGCCATTGAGCAAGTACGCCAGCGTGACCCAGAACAGGTTCCGCCGCTCGGCCGGGTCGTGCGAGGCCCGCCCCAGCAGTCGCCCCAAGACGCCGTCGAGGGCGCTGTCGTGCGCCATGCGTGCCTCCCGTCGGTGTTGCGTGTTCAGTCGGCACTGGCGCGGTGGCGGCTGCACGCCCGTTCCACCGCGGCCAACACCTCAGTCACAGCCACATCCACGCTGTAGCGCGTGGCGATGGTGCGTGCCCCTACCTGCCCCATGCGGTAGCCTCGCGCCGGGTCGTCAAGCAACTTGTTCAGGCAGGCTGTCAGGGCCTCGGCCGCGCCGTGTGGCCCCGTCTCTCCGACGGCGAACTGCAGTCCCGCCTCCGTGCCCTGCAGTAGCTCCGGGAACACGCCCTGGGCCGTTACCACCACGGGGAGCCCGGAGGCCATCGCTTCCATCGCCGCGACTCCCCGGGCCTCGGCGAAGCGGCTGGGCAGACAGAAGATGCGGCACTCACGCAGCAGTTGTAGCTTGCCCTCGCGCGTCACCTCGCCCCGGAAGTCCGCGATCTCCTGTAGGCCACCCCGGGCGATCTGCCGCTGAACTTGCTGCCAATAGCCGTGGTTGAGCACGCGACCGGCCACCAGCAGGCGTACCGGGCGCCCGGACTGATGCAGGCGCGCGACGGACTCTACCAGCAGGTCGAGACCCTTGCCGGGGGTGATGACCGAGAGGTAGCCGATGGTGCACGGTCCGCCGGGAGGCGCAGGGCAACGCCCAGCGGCGAGCGGCGCGAAGTCCGTGGCGTCCAGGCCGGTACGCACGACCGCGATGTCGTCGGCGGGCAGGCCGAGCGTCTCACCCATGCGTCGGGCGCAGTCGGCGCTCGACGCAATGAATAGGTCAACTGACCTGGCATTCCGCCGGATGTGGGCAAGCGCCTGCTCAGTATGCGGGGCGCCCAGGGCTTCCAGGAAGGCGTCCTCGCCCTGCAGGCCGCAAAGGACCGGCGCCCCGAAGTTGCGGCGCAGTTCCGGCGCCAGGCCAGACAGGAGCGAGTTGGTGATGATGAAGGCGGTCTGGCAGGTGTTGGGGGTCGAGGCGGAACAGCCCGAGCCGCTCTGCCGCAGATAGGCCATGAGGCGCTCGAGTTCCTTGCGCTGGCGCCCTTCACGGCCGGCCAGCACCGAGACGGTCATCGGCCCCAGACGCGCCGCCTCGGTGCGGACCGCGAACTGCGACACGAACCGGAGCAGAGCGGGGTGGTCGAGGACGCGATCCGCAGCGGGCGGCAGGCGGCGGAAGAGGCTGCTGTGCTGCTGGAGAAAGGCATTGAGTCCACCGAGGAACACGGGGCGGAGGCCGTCAGGGGCCTCTCCCTCGATCCGCAGAGGCGTGTACAGGGGGATGACCTCAGCGTCGTGTCCCCGGGCGATCAGCCCGCGCACGAGAGCAAGGTCGCGGGCACAAGCGCCACAGTACATCTGCCCGGCGCCGGCGGCAAGGTAGATGAGGTGCATATCTGTGGCGGGGCAATTCGCGCTGAGAGGCCCGGTTCCCTGCCCGACACTGTGGAGAGCAGCCGCCGGCGGGAAGGCAGGCTAGCCGCCGTCACGGCCCGCACTTGTCTTCCAGGCAGTGTCTGGATACACTCTTCATGTTGGCAAACGGAATGACATGCCCGCGCGGCGCGTCAAGAGGTCCACTGGCGCCTGTCGTCGGCACCATCGTGCAAACGGGCAGATCTCGGGAACCCTCACCAACATGGGACAACGCTCCTTCGTCGGTCTCACCGTCCTCGTAGCCCTCATCGCCGTGGGCGCGGCAGCCCATGCGACCACGCCCTACGACTCCGAGCAGCCCTTCACCCCAGCCAGCCCCGTTGACGAGAAGGTGCTGGTCATCCTGCGCAAGCAGGGGATCGCGCCGGCCAGTCGTTGTAGCGACGCGGTCTTCGTGCGGCGGGTGTACCTGGATGTCATCGGCACCTTGCCCCGCCCCACCGAGGTCGAAGGCTTCCTCAGGGACCAACGCCCCGACAAGCGGGCCCTGCTGATTGATGCGCTGCTGGCGCGCGACGAGTTCGGGCAGTACTGGGGCCTGAAGTGGGGCGACCTGCTGCGGATCAAGTCCGAGTTCCCCATCAACCTGTGGCCCAACGCCGTCCAGGCCTATGACCGCTGGGTCCGTGACGCCATTGCCGCCAACATGCCCTACGACCAGTTCGTCCGCGAGCTACTCACGGCCAGTGGCAGCAACTTCCGCGTGCCGCAGGTCAACTTCTACCGCGCCGTGCAGAACCACGAGCCGGTGGGGCTGGCTTCGGCCGTGGCGCTCACCTTCATGGGTACGCGCCTGGAGAAGTGGCCCGAGACGATGCGGAACCAGATGGGCACCTTCTTCTCGCGCGTAGCGTACAAGAAGACGGGCGAGTGGAAAGAGGAGATCGTCTACCCGGACCCGATGAAGACCGACCCGCTGCCGGTGGTCTTCCCCGATGGCAGCAAGCTGACCATCCCGGCCGGCAAGGACCCGCGCGCCGTGTTCGCCGACTGGCTGCTGGCACCGAACAACCAGTGGTTCAGCCGCGCCATCGTCAACCGCGTGTGGTGTTGGTTATTGGGCCGGGGGATCATCCACGAGCCCGATGACATTCGCTCCACCAACCCCCCGGTGAACCCGGAGTTACTGACCTACCTGCAGGGCGAACTGGTTAAGAGCAAGTACGACCTCAAGGCCCTGTACCGGCTGATCCTGACCTCGGCGACCTACCAGCAGTCATCTGTCCCGGCGAGCAAGCAGCCGCAGACGGAGGCTTTGTTCGCCGTCTACCCGGTGCGTCGGCTGGATGCCGAAGTGCTGATTGACGCGCTGTGCTGGCTGTCGGGGGACGGGCAGGGCTACTCCAGCCAGGTGCCGGAGCCGTTCACCTGGATCCCCGAGAGCCATCGGGCCATCACCCTGGCGGACGGGAGCATCACCAGCGCGTTCCTGGAGATGTTCGGGCGCCCGCCGCGCGATACCGGACTGGAGTCCGAACGCAACAACCAGCCGAGCGACGCGCAGGAGCTATACCTGCTCAATTCCGTGGACATGCAGAAGAAGATTGAGCGCAGCAAGATGTTCCAGAAGTTCGTGGAGGCGGCCAAGGGCGACCGTCGCGCCGTCATCGGCTCAGTCTACCTGGCGGTCCTATCTCGCCCGCCGACGGATGAAGAAGTGGCGACCGCGGAGAAGTACTACCAGACGCCGGGGCTGACGGCCAAGCAGGCCCAGGACGACCTGGCCTGGGCGCTCATCAACAGCAAGGAGTTCCTGTATCGTCACTGACCCCCCTCGACCGGCAGGACAGGCGGGACCGCCCATCCCGCCCGAGAGACGAGGCGACCAAGTCCCTCGGTCTGCAGGAGACTAGAACATGCGACCCTACCAGCGCTTGTCAATCTGCCTACTAGCTGCCCTCGCCACTTGCTTGGCCTGTGCACAGACAGCCCCCGCCAGCAAGCCCATGGCCGCGAAGGCCAAAGCCCTGATCCAGATCTGGATGTGGGGCGGCCCGGCTCAGACCGAGACCTTCGACCCCAAGCCCGACGCCGGGCGCGATGTCTGCGGGCCGCTCACCAAGCCCACCCAGACGAACGCGCCGGGGATGATGATCGGGGAACTGCTACCCGAACTGGCCAAGCAGGCCGACAAGTACTCCATCATTCGCAGCATGACCCACGGCAACAACGGCCACGAGACGGCGGCGTACATCATGCAGACCGGCCGCAAGCCAGGTGGCTCGCTGGTGTTCCCCAGCGTCGGCGCGGTGGTCTCGCTGTTCAAGGGCTATGACCACGGCTACACCGGCCTGATCCCCCCGTATGTGATCCTGACGCAGCCGCAGGGGCGCTTCTCAGAAGTCGGCTTCCTGGGGCCCAAGTACAAGCCCTTCTGCACGGGCGGGGATCCCAACGCCACGCGCTTTGCGGTCGAGGGTGTCGTGGCCCAGGGCATCACCGACCAGCGACAGCAGGAGCGGCGCAAGCTGATGGCCGCGCTGGACACGCTGGGCAACTGCATGTTGGTCAACCCTCGGTTTGAGCAGACCAACAAGAGCCAGGAGAAGGCCTATGACCTGATCCTGGGCGATGCCGGCAAGCTGTTCGATCTGTCGCAGGAGCCCAAGGAGCTGCGCGACAAGTACGGACGCACCACCTTTGGCCAGTCGTGCCTGATGGCGCGCCGCCTCGTCGAGGCCGGCGTACCCTATGTGACCATCAACTACGGCGGCTGGGACACCCACAAGCAGCACTTCGAAACCATGAGGCGCAGGCTGCCCGATATGGACCGGGGCTTCGCGACACTCCTGCAGGACCTGTCGGACCGCAAGCTGCTGGACAGCACCATCGTGTGGTGGGGCGGGGAGTTCGGTAGGACGCCGCGCGTGCAGTGGGAGGCGCCTTGGAACGGCGGTCGCAGTCACTTCGGGCAGTGCTTCTCCGTGGTCGTAGCCGGTGGTGGCTTCAAGGGCGGTCATGTGATCGGCTCCTCGAACGCGACCGGGGAGCAGGTGGCGACCCGCCCCGTGTCGCCGCAGGACCTGATCGGCAGCTTCTACGAACTGCTCGGCATTGACTCCAACGGCCCGCTCCCCAATCCGCGCGGGCTGAAGCTGAAGGTGCTACCGTCGTCTGAGGAAGAGGGCATCAAGTCCGGCGGCCTCCTCAGGGAGATCATGTGATGTCATCCCCGAGACTCTGCGCTCTGGCGTTGTTGGTTTCATGCGCCGCGCTCGCCTGGGGACAGTCGCCCCGGCGCGGAGTGCCTACCGCCGGCTACATCTACCCCGCCGGTGGGAAGCAAGGCACGACTGTGCATGTGGCCGTCGGTGGGCAGAACCTGGCTGGTGTGAGGGCCGTGCATGTCGGTAGTGCGGGCGTGCGCGGAGTCGCCGTGGACTACGCGCGCCCGTTGAACCGGAAGCAGCTTCGCGACGTCGGCGAGCACCTGCGCGTGCTGATGCGGATGCGCTGGGCCCAACTCATGGGGAAGCCGGTGACGAGCAAGGACGAGGAGGACCTGAAGGCTCTCGAACCCCTACCCGACCACCCCTGGCTGCGCGGCCTGGACAAGAAGAAGCTCAAGGAACTCGACGACCTGCGGCTGAGGCTGTTCAACCCCAAGGCCCAGCCGAACGCCCAGCTTGAGGAGATAGCGTACCTCGACCTGACGATTGACGCGCATGCGGCCCCGGGACTGCACGACCTCCGCGTCGAGACCCCCAACGGCCTGTCCGACCCCGTCCATTTCACGGTCGGGAGCCTGCCGGAAGTCAGCGAAGCCGAGCCCAACTCGATGGAGACGGCTGGGACCGTCCTCGATCTGCCCGTGGTCCTCGATGGCCAGGTCATGCCGGGCGACACCGATGTCTGGCGCTTTCGGGCCCGGCGCGGGCAGAAGCTCACGCTCACGACCCAGGCCCGCAGCTTGGTGCCGTACCTGGCCGACGCCGTGCCCGGGTGGTTCCAGGCCACGCTCACGCTCTACGACGCTCAGGGCAGGGAAGTGGCCTTCAACGATGACTACCGCTTCGATCCGGACCCCGTGATCTTCTACCAGGTGCCGCAGGACGGGGAGTACGCGCTGGAGATACGCGACTCGATCTACCGCGGGCGCGAGGACTTCGTCTACCGGATCACGGTGGGCGAGCAGCCGTTTGTGACCAGTCTCTTCCCACCTGGCGGCACGGTCGGCAAGCCGCTGACGGCACAGCTCACAGGCTGGAACGTGCCGACGGCCCCGGTGAAGCTGGACACAACGGCCGGCGGGCCGACGATCCGCCACGTGTCCTGGCAGTGGGGCAACAAGCGCTCGAACACCGTAGCCTACGCGGTGGATGACCTCACCGACAGCGCCGAGGCCGAGCCCAATGACACGGTCGCGAGCGCGCAGAAGGTCTCCTGGCCGCTGGCCGTCGACGGTCGCGTCGGCAAGCCGGGGGACGTGGACGCCTACCGGCTGGAGGGACGCGCCGGGGACGAGCTGGTCGTCGAAGTGCAGGCACGGCGCCTGGGCTCGCCGCTGGACTCGCTGGTGCGCGTGCGCGACGCGGCCGGCCGCGTCACCGCCCTCAATGACGACCACGACGACAAGCAGGCGACACTACTGACGCACCAGGCGGACTCGTGGCTGTCGGTGAAACTGCCGAAGGCCGGAGCCTATACTGTGCTCGTGTCCGACGCGCAGGCGCATGGGGGCGAGGAGTACTTCTACCGCCTGTGCCTGCGAGCGCCGCACCCGGACTTCGCCCTGCAGATTGCGCCCTCGAGCCTGAAGCTGGACGCAGGGCGGACGCAGGTGCTGGAAGTGCACGTGCTCCGCCTGGACGGCTTCAGCGGCCCGGTGGAACTGGCTCTGGGTGGCATGACCGGCGGGTTCGTCCTGAACGGTGGCCGTGTGGGCGCCGGGCAGGATGTGGTTCACGCGACCGTGACGGCGCCGACTGAGCCGCCGACCGGCGCGGTCGCCCTGCAGGTCGTGGGCAAGGCGCAGATGGGCGGGGCCACGGTCACGCGAACGGCGGCAGCGGCGGACGAGATGATGCAGGCGTTCGCCTACTGGCATCTGGTGCCCGCTCAGGAGTTCGCCGTCGTCGTCGGGCCGGCGCCGCGTTGGCCGCCCCGGCTGGACATCGTCAGCGATGGCGCGCCGCTGCGGCTGTCACCGGGGGGAACGGCTCAGGTGCAGATCAAGACGCCGCCTGTGCCCACGCTGATCAAGTCTCTGCGTCTGGAGCTGAAGTCCGCCCCCGAGGGCGTGACCATCAAGGAGCAGAACGCGCTACCGAGCGGCCTGGCGCTGACGGTGCAGGCCGACCGCGCGAAGGTCAAGCCCGGCTCGGCGGACAACCTCATCGTCGAGGTCTTCATCGAGGCGGAGGTCAAACGAGGGAACGGACAGACCGTCACGGTGCGGAACTCGGTGGGAGTTCTGCCGGCGGTCCCGGTTGAGGTCGTTCCCTGACGATAATCGCGTTGGAGGACGCAGCATGCAAGACGGGTTTGCCCAAGGTTGCCGTACGCGCGAGGTGTCGCGCGAGGGTATGCAAGAGCTGTCCATCACCTGCGCCGGGAAGCCGGCCGACGACCTGGAGTTGCTGGCCCGGCATGTCACCAGTGAGTGGGACGCGGGCGTCATCGCTGCGGAGTACTTCGGGCCCCGCCTGAACGGGTCAGCCCCGAGGGCGCGCGAAGTTCTGGCCCAGGCGACTATGCCCCTGACCTGGGTGCAAGGCGGCGACAAGGGAGAAGGCCTGGGGGGCATCCACCTGCGCGCCGTGACCGGCGCAGAGGTCCGGCCACTGCGGCTCGATGGCGTGGTCGTGGGCTCCGTGATCGAGGGACCCTATGCGGTGGAGTGCCTCCTGGGTGGCGTGCACTGCATGGACACCAGCCTCTCCGCCCCCGCGCAGGCACGGGCCACCTTCGAGCGCCTCGAGGACGCCCTGGCCCTGGCGGACATGGACTTCTCCCATGTGGCACGCACGTGGCTCTTCCTGGATGACATCCTCTCCTGGTACGACGACTTCAACCCCGTCCGCACCACCTTCTTCACCGAGCGCGGGGTCTTCGACCGGATGGTGCCGGCCAGTACCGGCATCGGCGGCAGCAACCCCCATGGCGCCGCGATGGTGACCGGCGCCTACGCCCTCAAGAGCAAGCACCCGGCCGTGACAGTGCAGGCCTTGCCCTCGCCGCTGCAGTGCCCGGCCCTCCAGTACGGCAGTTCGTTCAGTCGCGCCGTAGAAGTGGCCATGCCGGATCTGCGGCGCGTGTTCGTGTCCGGCACGGCGAGCATCGCCCCGAGCGGCGAGACCGCCCACGTCGGCGACGTGGCGGCCCAGACCGCGCGCACCTGTGAGGTCGTCGAGGCCATCCTGCAGTCGCGGGGAATGGGCTGGGAGCACGTGACACGGGCGACGGCCTACGTGCGCTACGCCGAGGATGCCGGGGTGCTCGAGCAGCACTGCCGCACGGCGAACCTGCCTCCGCTGCCGGTCGTGGTGGCGCACAACGTCATCTGCCGCGATGACCTGCTCTTCGAGTTGGAGGTCGACGCGGCGCTGCCGGTGTAGGGTGCGGCAGCACCGTGGTGCTGCAGTACTGACGGACCACTTTGAGCGCCCGCTAGTGCGGGCGCTCAATGGTGTCCGCCAGCGGACACCGGGCAGGTCACCGCGCTCGGGACAACGAAGTACGGTCGTCGCGTAGAGCAGGGGCAAAGACCCGGCAGCCCTCGGGTTGGCGCCTCATCTCCGCCGTTATGAGGTCCCAACCATGAGGGTCGGTCGGTCTGTGCTGCTCGCATCCCTACCCGTGCTGCTGTCCGCGCTATCTCCCTTCGCCATCGCCGCCGACTGGCCCCAGTGGGGCAACACTCTGGGCCGCAACATGGTCGCCGTGGAGACTGGGCTGCCGAGCTACTTCTCCGTCGGCGTGCCCGGCCGCGGCGACTCATGGGTCACCAAGCCCGAGAACCTCAAGTGGGCCGCTCGCCTGGGCAGCCAGACGTATGGCAGCCCCGTTATCGCTGGCGGCAAGGTGTTCATCGGCACGAACAACGGCGCTCCCCGCAACTCTCGGCTGACCGGCGACCGGCACGTACTGATGTGCTTCAGCGAGGCTGACGGGAAGTTCCTGTGGCAGATGGCCACCCCGCGGCGAGCGCGCTCGGCGAACTTCAACCCCGACTACGGGATGCTCGGCCTGTGTGTCGCGGCCGCGGTAGACGATAGCCGCGCCTACGTCGTCACCAGCCGCTGCGATGTGGTGTCCATGGCCCTGGACCCGCTGGGCCCGGAGAAGAAGCCCCTCTACGCCAAGGAAGCCTCCTACCTGGCCTTCCCCGCCTCCGAGCACGTCGGCGCCAGCCGCAGCGGCCCGGTCGTGAGCATCCGCCCCGGCGGTCCCGTCGCGCTCAGCCAGAGCGATGCGAATCTCGCTTGGGTCTACGACATGGTCGCTGGCGCGGGCAGTTGGCCCCACGAAGCCAGCAGCTCGTCGGTGCTGCAGGTGGATGACGTGCTCTACGTCGGCACGGCGAACGGCAAGGGCAGCGATCACCGCACCACTCCCTCGCCCGGCGGTGCCAGTCTGATCGCGCTCGACAAGCGTACCGGGAAGCTCCTGGCTCGAGACAACGCCGGGATCGCGCCAGGCGTCTTCCATGGCCAGTGGTCGTCCCCGTCCTATGGGGTCGTCAACGGACGTCCGCTGGTGTTCTACGGCGGCGGGGACGGCGTGTGCTACGCCTTCGACGCCAAGCCCGAGCCGCGCGGCAACGGCAAGCCGGGCGCGCTCCGCTGTGTATGGCGATGTGACGGGAACCCGCCCGAGGCGCGGCGGAGAGGCTACCGCGACTCCGCCGGGCCGAATGACATCATCGGCACGCCCGTCTTCGACAGCAACCGGGTCTACGTGGCCACCGGCCAGGACCCGCGGCACGGCCCCGGCCGGGGCTGCCTGACTTGCATAGACGCGACAAAGGCGGGCAAGCTCACCGACGGGGCGGGCGTGCGTTGGCGCTACAAGGGTATCGGCCGCACCTGCTCGACCGTCTCGGTGGCTGATGGCTTGGTGTATGCGGTGGACTTCGCCGGTACGCTGCACTGCGTGGACGCGCAGACCGGCAAGCTGGTGTGGAGCCAGAACCTGCAGTCCAAGGTCTGGGGTTCGACTCTGTGCGCTGACGGCAAGGTGTACGTGGGTACCGAGCGCGGTCAACTGTGGATCATGAAGGCAGGCCGGCAGAAGCAGGTACTGTCCACCATAGCGATGCGCAGCCCGATCTACACGACGCCGGCCGCCGCGAATGGCGTGCTGTATGTGGCGACCCACCGGTACCTATACGCGTTCGCCAGGCCGAGCCAGGATGGCGAAGTGGCGCGTCGGTGACACAGGGCACAAATTGCTGTTGCATCGAGTGGGGAGTCTGAGTATAATGGCAATCTATCGCGCGGTGGAGCAGTCCGGTAGCTCGCAAGGCTCATAACCTTGAGGTCAGAGGTTCGAATCCTCTCCGCGCTACCAAACCATTCACCACTGGCTCCGGAACCTTGTACTGTATCTCTACAGTCAGGTCATCCGGGGTCAGTTTCATTTCTGAGACATGGTTGCGAACGAGTCTCTTCAGGTCTGCAGGGCTCCCTCCGGCGAGCAGGCGCTCCGTGTCGCGGCGGTAGGCCATGACCTCCTCGGTCTTCAGCATGGGTAGATCGCGAGCCACTCCTCGCTGGACCTCTGCCTGTTGCTTCTCGAACTGCAACTCTCGCAGACGCTCATTCGCCCGGGCTGCGTCCGCCAGGCCATCCTCTATGGCTGTGCGAACGTTGGCGATCTTCTGCTCGACCCCCTTCAGGCTCTTGTCGGCGGCCGCTGTCAGAGCCCCAGTCGCTCCACACAGGGCGCTCAGTTCGTCGTTGACCATCCGAGTGAACTTGCCAGCGTCACTGCAGAAGCCCAGAAGGCCCTGCAGCCCCGCCATGACCTCTGCCTCCACCTCCTGTTGGGGGACGTAGACCCCCGGCCCACAGCCAAGGCCCTTGCGATATGGCTGGCTTCCGCACACATAGTAGTTCTGCCCCTCAGCCACGCGGCGGCCTATCATGTTGTTGCCACAGCGTGCGCACTTGAAGAGTCCCCCGGACAGTAGGTACCGCGATTCACGACTCCTGCCGTAGCCCGCGTCAAAGCCCTGGTGCCTCTTCCGTTCCCGCGCTTCCAGCACCGCCCGCGCTTCGTCTTCCGTGATGAGCGCCTGGTGGGCCTTCTCGACGATCAGCCACTCCGACGGGGGACGCTTCCGCCCGTTCTTGTGGTGGACGTTCCAGACCCCGAAGCCGCAGTACTGCAGCAGCACGTTGGGCTCCAGCAGTGAGTTCCAGGTGGAGGTTGACCAGAAGGGATTCCGTCGAGCCGGGATCGCGTGATGGTTGCAGAAGTCGCGGAGTTCTTCGAGGGAAGCGCCGTTGGCGGCCAGATTCACAAAGCAATGCCTTGCCCATTCCATTGTCGGCTGTCCAGCGACGATGGTCTCGTCTGGGACCCAGACGCTCTTGGTCTGCGGACGGCCATGCTTGACCTGGCCTCGGTCGAGTTGCTGTAGCCGGTACCCCCAGAGAGGTTGTCCGCCATTCTTGTAGCACCAGCCGGTCTCCGGATCGCGCGTCTGCACGTTCGCGCGACAGCCCTTGCGCGTATGGAATGCCACCTCCCGACTGAAGGCCTCGTTCTTGGCGAAGGTGATGGCCTCCAGGTAGACCCCCGAGACGGTCTCCGTATCCATGTCCGGGTCGTTGAGGGACACAATCTCCAGCCCCTGCGCCTTCAGGTCCCGGAAAAGTTGCCTGCCCTTCATGCTGTCCCGCGAGAAGCGCGAAAGGTCGTGGACCAGTATGATCGTGACATCGGCCCGCGCCTTGGCCACCTCGATCATCCGGCGAAACTCATGGCGGCGCTCCTCGTGCCGGAAGGCGCTTGCGGCTTCTTGGAAGGTCTCGACGATCTCTATGCCGTGGCGCTCAGCATATTGCTCGATCTCGCGCAGTTGCTCCGGGATGGACAGGCCTCGTTCCTCCTGGCCCTCCGTTGACACGCGGCCCCAGGCCAGAGCCTTGCGGGGTCCCTTCTCCGCCGCTCCTGAACCTGGCTGCGATGCGCGGATGATCTGTTGGGCGAGACTGATCTTGTCTTCCATAGGAGCCCCTCTGGCTGCCTCTCGCGGACCTGCGATGTGCACTCCCCCTGATTATACAACGTGACGGCGATTATGTCTTGATGGCAATGGCCTGACAGCGCCGCGCCTCCAGTACCGTGCCGCGGGGAAGGCGGCTGCACGGCTACTTCTGCCAGCCGTCCATCACCCCTGTTGCAGCGTTACAGGGTTACACCCCTGTTGCAGAACTCCTCCCGCGAGGAGTAGTAGCCGCAAGTTCTGGAACAGACCCCTCAACCTGTAACCTTGTAACCCCCTATGCCGTCTTCAGCCCGATCCCGGTGTACTGCCGCGTCGGCCTGCCGTTGTGCCGCAGAGTCACCTTGTCGAATCGCTCCCCGATGTTCGTGCCGAACGTCGTGCTTGACATGCGCTCGCGTGGAGGCAGCCCGGCCTCGTCGCAGTAGTCCTGGTAGGCCTTGAACAGTTCGCCAGCGGGCACTCGCAGGTTCTCGCCGGCCTCGCAGTATTGGGCGAGGAAGTCGCCGAGACGGTCGGACACTTCCTGCCACTGCTGCGAGGCCATCACGACTGCCTCCGGTTGCGGTAGCCCTTCGGCGATCCACAACCCTGCGCCCGCCACCGCCCAGGCGAGAATCCCCGGCAGTTCGGCCATGAGCCTGTCGCGCAAGTCCGGTTCGGCCTGCGGGCTGAAGCTCCGCGTGAAGGGTATGAGGCGCACCCTTCGCCAGAAGTCGAGGCTGTCGTCGTGAACACGCGGTCGGTGGTTGCAGGCCAGCCAGAGCTTCCCGCAGGGCTGGAACGAATAGGGCATCGCATAGAGTGCCCGCGCCGTCATGGGGTCCCCGCCTGTCCAGGCTTTGAGACGGCTCTCGTTGAGACGGGCGGCCTCGGCGGTCTCGCTGGCAGTGACTACGCGCGCGCCGTCGAGAACCACCACGTCACAGGATACGCTCGCTCGGTTCGCGGCCTCGAAGGTGCCGAAGCCCGTGTTCGCGGCGTAGTCGCCGAGGACCGCGCGAAGAAGGTCAAGCAAGACCGACTTCCCGTTACTGCCGCGCCCATGTAGCAGGAAGAACACCTGCTCACTCATAGCTCCGGTGAGGCTGTATCCGATGGCCCGCCAGACGAAGTTGACAAGCTCCCCGTCATCGGCAAAGGCCTCCTGCAGGAACCGACTCCACCGCGGACACGTCGCCTGCGGGTCATAGGCCACGGTCGTCTGCTTCGTCACGAGGTCGGCGGCGGCACCGTCGCGCAGGGCCGCCGTCCGCAGGTCCACAATACCATTCGGCACACCTAGCAGGTAGGGGTCGGCGTCCCAGTCGTTGCCCCGATCCGCGATAGGCAACTCGTTCTTCGCCAAGTCGAGACACGCGGTCAGCTTCGCCGCCGACTCCGAGGAGAAGGCCCAGGTCCGTCCCTCCTTGTCATCGAGTCGGCCAGCAGCATCATAGCGCCGCCGCGCGGCTGCCTTGACAAGGCGCTTGAGTTCGCCGCCACTGTCCACTTGCCAACGGTGTTCCGCAAACAGCAGCCATCGGTTGCGCCGATGGTCGAATCGGACGCGATCACCGAACAGGTCGGCGAATAGCTCCGCGTTGCCGCTGTCGGTGCGGCGGTACGCATTGATGCGCGCGTCATGCGGTTCCAGGTCCCCCACCGGTTCGTACCGGCCTATGCTGGCGGCGATCCGGGCGACTTCCGAATCAGGCAGGGGCGGCTGGTATTCGCGGTTACGCGCTTGCAGTGCCGCCAGCATTTCCTCCGCCCTCAGTCCCGCTCGCCGCAACTTCCCGGCCAGGCTCGCCAGGGCGCAGTTCCGCTCGCCCTCTTTGATGGGTCCTACCGCTGCTGGTCTGCCCTTCTGCGGCTTGTCGGCGTCCGCGCGCAGGGCCTCCAGCAACCACTGCGGACACTCGGCCAGGGCGACTTCATCCGGGCTGCAGCCGTAAGCCCACGAGTATTCAGCCCCTGTGGGATGTATGCTTCCTGCCGCCACTACATAGCCGCCTGCGGCTTTCACGTGCAAGCCGGGTCCAACGGCTTCTCCCCGCGAGTCGTTCCTCACCGGGAATGGTGGATGCGCGAAGTAGAAGTGAGTCCCGCCGCCGGGCCTCCCGGTCTCGACGGCCAAGGTCGCAGGCATGGGCTTGCCGGCCAGAGAGGAGCGCCCCTCCTCGTCGTCAACGTCCAGCACGAGCAGCCCCGAGGTCGGGCCGCAGGCAATGCCGACGTTCGCGAGAGACCACTTCCCCCACCATGCCCTGATCTGCGCCGGGTCGGTGGTTGCCTCAGTGACACCGTGCTCATTCTGAGGTCTCTTGGCGCGCGGTCTGAGAGGAAAGACGGGCCATCCTCGGGCCGCATACGCTAAGGCTGTCTCCACGAACACCCTAGTTGACATGAGTTCCCTCGCGGTAGGGGAGGGATCAAAGCGGGGGCCGCACCGCGAGGAAGACGGCCCCACGCATCGATCCAAAGTTCTGCAGAGCTACGTGGCTGGAACTGCCTCCTCGCCAGGTTGCGCCTGTGCAGGCGGCTCGTCAGGAAGCAAGCAGCGGACATTCGGGTTCTTCGTCGGCGGTTCGGTGAGCAATCCGGGATGGTCCGCCAAGTACGCCTGCGCCACCAGTCGCGCCAACACGGCCTCAAGCTCGCGGAGCGCCGCGCCCGGAGCGGTCTGATCGCCAAGGGTATATGTCATCTTGTACTGTATGAGGCGCGCTGACATGCCCATTCGCTCTCGAAAACGAAGAAACCGGACACGTGGCCCCTCGTGCGACAAAGGCCAGTGTCCGGCTTCTATCCTGCCGACTGTGCTGCAGGAAGTGAACTACATCTTGCCGCGCTCCTTGTGTGGACTCGACCTAAGCAGCTCCCTTAGGTGTAGTAGTGCCTGCTTGGGGTCGTCACCTGCGGCCTGTCGCGCCTTCTCCCAGACAGCGACGAAGGCCCCAGGCGAACCGGCTGCCTTGAAGTCAGCCTCGGCAAGCTCCTCCGCCCGCTGCCAAAGTGCCCTCTTCTCATTCTGCAGTAGCGTGTAGTTCTGTTTGCACACTGCACGCCCGCAAGTGCTGCCGCCGCGCTCGGCGAGGTAGAACGTGCCACATTCCGGCGCGTCGGCTTCTCGCTCCTCAAGCAGGTAATCCCAGTGCGCGGCGATACCAGAGGGCACGCGGCACTTGCGCAGACAGGGGTTCCCCGTCTTCGCGATCTGGAGAAGCAACCGCAATGTCCCGGCGATCCGCACGTCGTAGGTGCTGGCCTCCCATTCGGCCACCTCTCGCGTGTCAATCAGGAGGTCAACTCGTTCGTCGCATGGCTGTGGGCAGTAGCAGTCGCCGTCAGGATTGTTGTAGTTGAAGTACCCCTCGGTCTCGCCGAGGCCGCCAGCCATGATCCAGAACCGCGCCAGGCGCTCGCCCCTGCTGGCTACCTGTCGGAGTTGCTCTACCTCGCCGAGGGCGAAGTCACGGAAACGTATTGCCCCTGTCGCGTCTTGAGTGGACGCCTCTCCTCCAGGACATATGGCATCTGCCACTCGCTGCAGCGTCAGCACGCAACCATAGAAGCGAACCCGTTCCTCCTCGTGATCTCGCACAATCCAGTGTGCTGGTGTGGAGCAACCGAGCACAATCGGGACCTCACTAAGACCGACCTTGGCCTCGGCTTCCGCTCGCATCTGCTCAACAAGCTCGGGGTCAGCGTTCAGGAGGCCGAGGAGGCGCTGCTCTTGTGCCGAGATAGGCGGGCTCTCGGAGTAGTCCTCGTGCCAGGCCCATCCGAGATCGAGGACCTTCCGTGCGTCGTCATGCCCGGAAATCCCCGCCGCCTCTACGCCTTCTTCGGCCAGTGTCTTGGTGAGCAACTCCTTGGCTTCGCGCCTCCATCCGCCCGCCTTCAGCACCTCAACGAGTTGTGCTCTCATCAGAAGCCTCGAGTGGCCGAGCAATGGGTCACTATCGTCCTTGAGCATCCCCAGCGACCGCTCCAATGCTCCCCGCGCATCGCCATACAGTCTGGCCTTCTGCTGCAGGTCCGCGAGCCTCTGCAGAGCGTAGAAGACGCCGAGTTCGCTCTTGCGGGTCACTGCCAGTTTCTCTTCAATGGACACCACCTGCGCCTGCAGCTCGGTCGCCCGCTGAATGTCATTTCTCTCTTCGCGGACGCGGGAGAGGTTGGACAGGATATTCGCTCGCGCTTGAGACTGATCGGATGAGTCGGCAGCGTCGGAGGCCGGCAACAGAGTCAACGCGTCATTCAGTCGGTTCTCGGCGCTCGCATGATCCCCGCCGAACGACAACGCATAGCCAAGTTCGCTGAGGGCGTGTGCTTGCAGAACGGTCCTGTCAGCTTCATCGAGGTCCTTGCAGTGTTGGAGCCACTCGGCGGCAAGCTCATAGTACCTGATCGCATAGGGATAGGCAGCGCGCGGGGTCTCCGATCCCTGATCCTTGTACAGCAATGCTCGTCCGAGGGACTGGCAGGTATGGTACCCGAGGAGGCCAAGCTCCCCCACATGGAAGTGGCGGAGTGCGTTCGCGGCGTCGTAAAGCGTTGCCGAGAGTAGGAAATCATCGTCTTGCGCCAAAACGAGCAGAGTGGTTGCGCACTTCCTCACATCCTCTGCCGGCAAGCCGAGCGCCTCGGCCTGGCGTAGGTTGAGGGTAGCAAGCCGCAGCGTGGCGTAACTCGGCCCGGAACACTTCCATCCGCCGGCAAGGTGCTCGTCGAGTTCGAGGACATCTTCGGGCGCCACGTCGGGGAGATCGTGGTCCTCGATGACGATGTCATCGGGAGGACCCATGACAACGTCAGTGCACATGAAGAGCTGCACGACGGAGTTCTGCTCCGGGGTACCAGTCGCGGGCATGGCCCACCGCCCTGCTCCAGGTTTTGACTACTGACCAGGTCCCTCTCGCGGCCGATCTGTTGGCTACGGTCCAGAGTCACTGAAGGACCGCATTTCCGCCTTGCCATCGAGATACGCGGACAGCATCGCGTCTATCCCGTCCAGCAGGCAAGCGATCTTGTCCATCACCACCTGCACGTTACGAAGCCCCACCCTCCTCAGCCTTGGCAGCGTCGGATCGCCCTTCGTCGTTTCGGGGTAACGGAAGGCCTCAGATGTGCGGTCATGCTCGCAGAACTCGCCGATCAGACGAGCAACGTCGTCCAGCACCTCCACCGGGCCGCCAGGTGACACGCGGATCACCAAGGTTCGGCAAATGCCCCAGTGCTTGCCGATGTCATGCGAGCGAAGGCTATCACCCGGCTCTTCGTCGAGAAGCTCCCAGGCGCTTCGGATGAGGCTCTTGATCGCCAACTCCAGGTACTGCCGATAGAGGAACAGGATGGGGTACAGGAGGAAGTCCTGGTCTCGCAGTGTGCCTGTCACGTGCGCCACGACGATGTCGGCCGCCCGCTTGTAGCCTTCCGCATAGACATACCAGCGGTGGCCGAACTCGTGCGATAGTAGCGCATCAGTGCGCCAGTCCTGGCTGTCACCGGCGAACATCCGATCGTCCGCGCCCGGCCATTCCCCGGACGGCTCAAACGGTGCTGTATCGTCCACTTCCCTCTCCTCGCCGTCGTCACGAATGCTCATGGCCCTCATCCGGTGGGAGAATGGGCCTGTCAGGCCCTCCCTGCCAGTTCCGCCAGCACCTTCGGCATGTCCGTCATCTTCTTGACGACCGCGAACTCCCACTTGCCCCACTGCCCGGCGTTGTTGACCGCCCGCACCCAGCGTTGCGCCGCCGCCCACTTCTGCCGGTCAATCTCAGTCTCCTGGCCTTTGACCTCGATGAAGAGCATTACCCCGTTCCTCATGCGAACGAGGTAGTCGGGAATGTAGGAGTGCGTGGTGTCGGCGAACTCGTACGGAATCACGAACCCGAGGTGGTCGTTCTTGGCATAGGCCTCAACCTGCTCCGAGGCCTCCAGGCAGAAGGCCGCGCTGCCTTCCCATAGCTCCGAGTCGAGCACGACGTGGCTGATATGGCTCTTGCGCGTCGGGCGGCACTCGCGCTCCGTCGAGAAGATCACGTCATGCGTGGACCCCTTCGGGCGGAACCGCTCGATGCGCGGGAGAATGGCCGGCTCCCCCCGGTCGCTGTCGGGCTCGATCGCCTGCAGGAGTCGCTGGGCGATCAGTTCGCGGTAGTTCAGCAGCCCGATCTCCTTGAGGTTGACGCCCTCGCACACTACCCGCCTGCGGATGAACTCACGCACGATCTGCAACACCTGCGGGAACAGTTGCGTCCGGGCCTTGAACCGGAAGGCCTCCTGCCTGTCCTGCCCGGCCAGGAGGTCTCTGGTGATCGTCTGCGCCAGGTCGAACTCGATGCTCTGCAGCCGCACCTCGCGGTAGAACGCCTCCCGCGTCTGGGTCACCGTCTCGCCGGGGCCGGCCAGCCCTGGCGGGCCGCCCTCGCTCCAGACCTTCGGGCGGGAGATCGTCGCGGTCGGGTCCACGTTCGGCTCGACCTTGACCTCGGGGATCGCGTCCAGGTCTGCCCTGATCCGGTCGCTGACTCTGTAGACGTACCCCTCCACCAGCGGGAACTCAATCGCCAGGTGCTTGCGCTCCGGCAGGTCCTTCACGATGGTCTTGTCGCGTTCCGGCGGCGCCGTTCGTTCCGCGCGCTTCTTGACCGGGATGACCTCGAAGGGCACCCCGTACACGTCCACATACTCCTCCGTGAGTAGCCCGGTCTCTTCGTCAACGGTGTAGTTGATCCGCCGCAGGCCTCGCCCCACGACCTGCTCGCACAGAAGCTGCGAGTCGAAGGCCCGCAGGCCGAGTATCTGCTTGACGTTGTTGGCATCCCAGCCCTCGGTCAGCATCGCCACCGAGACCACGCACCGCACCTGCTCCCCCGGCTCGCCGGCCTTGCCGACCGTGGACACCTTCCGCCTAAGCTCGTCCCCGACCACCGTCCGCGTCTTGCCCTCTTCCTCATTCTCGGCCTCGGCGATCAGGCGCGAGTCAATGCGCATCGTCGGCTGGTACTCGTCCGTGTTTTGGAGCAGTTCCGGGAAGACCTGACCGGCGGCGCGCACCATGACCTTGCGCTTCTTGCCCTTCTCGTCTTCGACTTCTTCGGTGCGCTCGCCGCTAATGTGCTCGTACATGACCTGCGCCAGCGCCGTGTTATCGCAGACCACGATCATCGCTGGCGGGACCTCGCGGCCTTCCCTCTGGAACTGGTCCAGGCTCTGTTGCCACAGGCCCGCCAGTTGTTGCAGCGCACCGTCGGCACACTTGCAGATGGCCTCCGGCTTCGCCCGCCGGCGTCCGGTTGCGGCCGAGGCCGGGTCCTCTCGCTTCAGCTTGTCATTGATCCAGCGCCAGAGCGTGAAGTACTCCGGCTCCGTCCGGCCGGTGTTGCTGGCAACCGGCACGCGCGGTATCTTGACGAGGCCGCTCTCGATGGCGTCCACGAGGCCGAAGTCCGAGACGATCCAGGGGAACGGTGTGCCCTCCTCGTGGCCGCTGCCGCCGATGTAGAACGGCGTGGCCGACAGGTCCAGGCAGAAGCGAAGGCCCCGGTTGGCATTGATCCGGTCGAGCCCGGCCACCCAGACCGTCGCTTCCTCACGCTGGTCGCGCTGTTGCTGGGTCAGGCCCTCCAGTTCGTCCTCGCTCAGCGGCGGTGGGCGGTAGGCATGGTGGGCCTCATCGTTGAAAACCAGCAGGTTCTTCGCCGCGCCGAGGTCGTGCAGGACGCGCTTCGCAAAGGCCTCGTCGGACTCCCTGCCCCGCTGGCGAACACCACGCCTCCTGCCATCGTCCTGGACCATGAAGTCATGCCAGTTCGTGATGTGAATCCGGCCGCGCCCGATCAGGGTCCTGGTGCCGTCCGGCAGCAGGTCGAACTTGTCATAGTAGTTGCCGGGAGCGCCGGGGCGCAGGACTTGCAGGCGTTCTCGGATCGTCAGCCCCGGACACACCGCCAGGATCGCCTCGGGGTACCGCTCCTTGTCGCCGCCCACCGCGCGGTTGAGCCAGGTCCAAGCCGCGATCATCGCCATGACCACGGTCTTGCCCGCGCCGGTTGCCATCTTGCAGCCATAGCGCCGCAAGCCCCCGCGCCCGTTCGCCAGTCCCGCCGCGCTCTCGTCTCTGTCCAGGGGCAGCCGCTGGCGCACACTCCGGTCGCCGATCTCGTTCAGCCAGATGACCGTCTCCGCCGCCTCCAACTGGCAGAAGAACAGGCGCGGCTCGTGGTCCGTGCTCCACCAGTGCGCCAGCAGGTCCCGCGTCATCTTGGTCGCGCCGGGATAGCCGTCCTTGCGCCACTGCCGCACCTTCTGGCGTATTTCGTTCACCAGCTCCAGCGGATGAAACTCCTCCTCCGTCACCAGCGTCATCTGCTGCTTCGCGCCGGCCTTGCGGGAGCGCTGCCAGTACCCGGCGTCGCGGCGGTGCCCCTCGATCAGCACCGGCTGCTTGTTCTCATACATCCAATAGCGCAAGGGCTCCTCGTATGGGGAGTTGAGGATGGGCTGGTCTACGGCAAGCTGTCGCGGCTCAGGCTCGGTCTTCCTCATAGCCCCCTCACCACCATGACCTCGTTCCCGCGCCGGTCAATCACCTTCACCGCCGCCTTGCCATGCTTGCCCTTCGAGAACGGCAGGGACTCCGTGCCGGCCAGCATCTCGAACTTCTCCTCGTCAATGACCCCGCGCAAGGCCCGCCCCAGCTTCTCCCATGCCGACCGATCCGGGAAGAAGGCCTGGCAGACGCAGAAGGTCCGCCCGTCATAGTCCGTGTCCACGAACCAGCCTGCGACCTTGTCGCCCCTGTCCGAACTCACGGAGCCGTCCAGCGGGTTGTAGATGTCCACGCCGAGCAGCTCCACGACGAAGCCCTCGTCCGTCTCGCGCAAGTCCACCTCCGGCTCGCCGAACACCGTGAAGAGCTGGCTGCTGGCCGTGGTCTTGAGCAGGCTGTGTCCGTCGTCGTCCGTCATCAGCAAGTCGGGGCGGATGTGCGACATGAACGCCCGCACCCGCTGGTGCGGGTCGGCGGCGATGACCGCCTGCGCCTCGGCGTCGAAGGCGAAGCCGCAGAAGATGATCCCGTCATAGCCGCCCATGTTCGCTTCCCGCAGGCCGTCCTCCACCTGCTGCGTCGTGATCGAGCCATACAGTGGCCCGAAGGACAGGGCCACCTTCTTGAGGCCGGTCGCCCCGCCGTTGCCGGGCTCGCCCTCGGCATGGATGAACCCGCGCCCGCAACCTGTCAGGGTCGCGAAGACCATCTTCTTGTTGTTCGGGAAAGTCACCCCGTCCTTGCGCAGTAGCTCAATCAGCGTCTCGATGTGCTCCGCCGCTGAAGACGCCGTGTCCTGTAGGGCGGGGGCTTGTGCCCCGCCGCCTTCGGCCTCCCCCTCCATCTCCGGTTCCCCGCCAATCGGCGTCTCCTCCATCGCAGCCAGTGACGGCGGCGGGATCGCCTCCACCGTGAACGGCCCCGACACCCGCACCTTGTTCCGCGCCACCTCCGGCTGATCGTACAGCGTCTCCTGATCCGCGTTCGCGCGGATGATCGCCTCGTTGGCCTCGCGCAGCAGGCGCTCGATCTCCTCGGGTCTGGTCTTGGGGTTCGCCTTGCGGATCGCCTCCCGCCGCGCCTCCACTCTCTCCGGGTCAAGCTCCGGGTTCTGAGCGATGGACTTGAGTGTGACGTGCGGCACGGTCTTGTACTTGAGGTCGCCGTCAAGGCCCGCCGCTTCGTCGGCCAGGTCATAGTAATCGAGGCGTGCAGTGAGGAGGCGTTGCCGCGCGAGAAAGACGGAAACGCGGGAGGTATCGCACGTGATCCAGCGCCGGCCCCACTGCTCGGCGACATAGGCCGTCGTGCCCGATCCGCAGGTCGGGTCCAGGACAATGTCGCCGGGCTTCGTAGTCATCAGAAGGCAACGTTCAACGACCTTCGTGTTGGTCTGCACCACGTAGCTGCGGTCGCTGACGCCTGCGGTATCCGTCCAGTTGTTGTCCCGCTCGAAGGCAGCGAAGTCATCAATGTACCTCACATACGCCAAGCGGTCTCCTTGCACCACAAGGCGATTGGCCGCCGACAGACGCGCCATGCCCTCGCTTGTAGTGGACCATCCGCGCGAGCCGGGTGGGTAGAACGTCTTCCCGTCAGCCACGACGGGGAAGTGCATTGCCGTCCCAAGTCCAGAGGGCCGGCCTTGCCGCTGTGAGGTGACATCGCCCAAACGATATGGCCTCGCTCTGGGATCAATGCTGGCAGGATTGGCTACCTCTTCCTGAGTGAGTCGGCGACGCTCGCAGTTGCAGTCCTCGACGTACTGGTACATACCCGAACCAGCGCCACCGAGGCTCTTCTCCACGAATAGAGGGTTGTACGCAGGGCTCTCTTTGGCATACCAGAGCACATAATCTGTCGTCACGGAAAGGTACTTCGCGGTCTGCCCGGAGGTCTTCGTATAGTTGATAACCGCGACATACCTGTCGGCACCGAAGACCTCATCCATCATGGATCGCACGAGATGCAGATTCTCGTCGCTGATCTGCACGAACACACTGCCGGTCTCGCTGAGCAGGTCTCTCGCCAGCAGCAGCCTGTCCCGCAGGTAGGTCAGGTAGGAGTGTATGCCCAGCGTCCAGGTGTCGCGGTAAGCCTTGATCTGCTCCGGCTCCCGCGTCAGGTCCTCATCCGCCCCGTCCTTCACGTCGCGCTTGTCCACGCGCGGCTGGAAGTTGCTGTTGTAGCCGATCCCGTAAGGCGGGTCCAGGTAGATCATCTGCACCTGCCCGGCCATGCGCTCGCGCTCCAGGAGCGAGTTCATCACCACCAGCGAGTCGCCGAGGATCAGGCGGTTGGCCCAGTTCTCGGGGTAGGTGTAAGCCTTGATGACCTCATGCAGGGGTCGCTCCGGGTCGGCGAAGAGGCTCTTCTGCACCTCCTCGCGTCGCACGGCCCGGACGATGGCCTCGGTGGACAGCCGCTCGTGGATGTAGAGGGGCACGCTGTCCACCTCGAAGGAGGTGTGCTCGGCCTTGCCGGCCCAGACCAGTTGCGGGTCCAGGTGCGGGTCATACTCATACCGCTTCTTGGGCTGCTGGGAGGCGGGGTCTTCGTAACCCGACAGGCCGGCGGGCGGGAGGTTGAGCCGGGGGTCGTCATGGCGGTAGTCGTCCACCTGCGGCCCGGTGTCGGTGCCGGCCTTGCGGGGTTTCTTGCGGTAAGCCATGCGGGAACGTCCCCCTGTCAGTGGCGCGGAATGGTGCGTGAGGCATCCGGCCAATTCGCCGCCGCAGGATCGTCTTCCTTTGTGCGCAGGGCGCGTTGTGGTGCGCCGTGGGGCGTCGAGAGGGGCTCAGGTATGGGGTTAGCCCTACTGCAGCCCTCGTCGCGTTACAGGCGTCTGTGGTTCGTCCTCGCTGCCCGCAAGCGCAAAGCGCGCCCTGGTGTCGGGACGCGCTCTGGTCACCGCTTCTGCCGCCCCTTCACGCGGCGGCGGCCAGGGCTTTTCCCCGGTATCCCCCTTCCGGGTTCGCCGCCGGGTCCACTCGGTTGACCAGGTAGTAGACGGCGCTGGTGCTCCACTTGCGGCCCCGCGCGGTCGGCACTCCCTCGGCATTGAACAGGTCGGCGATCTGCGCGATGGTCTTCCTTGCGCGCCGCAGGGCCACGGCCCGGTCGGCGATCTCCGCAGGCGTCCGCACCGGCGGCCCCAGCTTGACGCCCTTGGCCTTCGCCGCCGCCAGCCCTTCACGGGTCCGCTCGCTGATCTTCTTGGCCTCCTGTTCCGCAACCCAGGCCCGAATCTCCAACACCTCGTCAATGCGCTTGCCGTCTTTGACCGTCCAGCTCTCCGCGACCGACAGGATGTTCACGCCTTCCTCTTCGGCCTGCTTGACGGTCTTGAGTATGCCGATGTTGGAGCGCCCCAGGCGATCAATCTTCGGCACGATCAGGGTCCCGGCTTCGCCGGCCATGATCCGCTGCAGCGCGTCCTTGAGGCCATCGCGCTCCTTGCGGCCCGAGGCCACCTCCACGACGATGTCAATCAGCTCCAGGCCCTCGCGGTCGGCTGCCTCCCGCAGTCGCGTCTGCTGACCGTCAAGGGAATGGCCGTTCTCGCCCTGCGCGACCGTCGAGACGCGCGCATAGCCGATAGCCTTTCCGGCTCCGTTGCGAACCCTCATGCTGATCTCCCGCTGCTTCTGATTGCCTCTCGGCCTTGCCATCTGAACTCGCCTCCTGCTGCCTGATTACAGGAGGGAGTATAGCATATATTCAGTAAACGGTCAACTGCTGAATACGCGCCACAAGCCCCCGAAGTCGCCCCACAATCCTGAGTTCAGGCGGAGATCGAGATGGAACCCGAGTGCAAGTTCGTCCAGAAGCTGATCGAGGAGATGGCCCAGGAGGACTGGGCCGCGGGGACCAAGCAGCGATTGCTGATCGATGCCCGGCAGTTCTGCGAGTGGTACGCCGGCACGTACTCCGAGTACCCGGATCCCGACGATCTGGCTCTGAACAATGCCGACCTCAACGACTTCAAGGCCTACTTGCTGCAACGCTGCCAGGCCAACACCACTGAGCGAAAGCTGGCCTCGCTTAGGGCGACGCTGAAGCTGGTGGATATCGCACTGCTCACCAAGCTTCGCTTCCCCAAGGTGCCACAGGCACCGAAGGCATCGCCCAGCGGCTTCAACCGCAAGGAGCGACTCGCGATCTTCCGGGCGGCCGACAAGCTGAGCCCCCGAGATCGTGCCATCGTGTACCTCGCCATGTGGACGGGAGCCCGCACGGGCAGCATCGCGGACGCCAAGCTCAGCGACGTGGAGATCAAGGCGAGATCGGGCAGCATCACCCACGACACGATGAAGGGCAAGGCCGGCGGCCACACCGTGCCGCTCAATGCCGAAGCCCGCGACGCACTGGCGGCTTGGATCAAGGTACGGCCCCCAGTGCAGCACGATTTCTTGCTCTGCTCCGAGAAGTATCCGTATGAGAAATTGAGCCGCTGGGCCCTCCACTCCGTCTTCCACAAAAAACTCGCGGTGCACGTTCCCGAGGGGCTGCGTGCCAAGCTCAAGGGCCTGCACCAGTGCCGCCACTCCCTCGCCAGGATGCTCGTCGCAGAGCAGGGCGTCAACTGGAGCGACGCCATGCAGACCATGGGCTGGAAGTCGCCCGGCAGCGTCATGACCTACACCAGGGCCTCCAAGGACGACCTCGCCAAGCATCTGGAGAGAGCCGTCGGCGAGGACGTCGAGGACTGAGCGATTCCCGAACCCCTCCCCGTACGCGGGGACGGCGGGAGATCGCCGAGCGGCGGGGAGATCGGGTTGGACGCGTCGGCGAAGTGCGAGCCACCCTCCCCGCCCCTCGCCAAATGCATCCCAAAAACAAACTGCGTACGATGTGGCTCCATCCGTTTCATCGCCGGTATAAGTACCGGCATGGAAAACTCAACCTACAACCGACTGATGGAGATCAACCCGGAGGCCCGGACGCTCATCGGGTTCGAGAGGGCCTACCTCGGCATCTCGATCTCGTACTCGGGCGACCCGGCCGCGACCTACGACTGGGAGAAATGCATCGAGATCCTCATGGAGAGTGGGATGGACCGCGATGATGCCGAGGAGTACTTCGACGCCAACGTGTTTGGCCTCGGCGGACCCGGCACCCTACCGCTCTTCCTCCAGCTCGACGAGGATGGCGATGGGACTCCGGCGGATGGGACCCAGGGCTGAGGGCACCGGAAATCCGGGAGGGGGGTGGCCCCAAACATTTAGGAGTCCCCCTGGACCGCTCCGTCGTGATGCCGATTTCCG
Organism: bacterium; assembly: GCA_021372615.1. Classification (NCBI taxonomy): domain Bacteria; species bacterium. The sequence goes on from JAJFUB010000013.1 coordinate 122,175, forward strand.
GGGGGCTGCTCCGCCATCTCTCTCGGAGATCGGTTATGCCGGCGGGAGATCCCGGAGGGCCTTGCTGATCCACGGCTGACTGCATCCCAGAGCCTTCGCCAGCTCGGACTGGCTGCGATACCTCCCCGACTCCAGCAGCCGGCGGAAACGCTCCGCACGCTCGACCGGGGACTCCTTGGGCAACGGCTTGGGCGGGGCCGAGGACGGAGATCGACCGTTGCCGAACTCCAGGATCACGGGGAACTGCAAGGACACCAGGATCCGTCGCTGGGAGACCGAGGGGCTACCAATAATACCCTGAAATGGCCTCAGAATGGCTTCTGAGGCCATTTTCTTTGGCCAGGCCCTCCTGAGTCAACCCGCCGAAACGTGCCAAAACGGCCCCGTGGTTCGCAAGGTTTGGCGCGTTCGGCTTTGTCAGGTGGTGCATGACTTCTGCGCTAGCGGGGCAGCCGTGGCTGTGCCCGGCCCTGCGCAAACCCAGCAAGTAGCGAGGCAGATGGAGGTAGTAGCGGATAGGTGCGGAGAGAGTAGAAGCACTGCGTGTCTCCAGGACCTGCGATCTGACCAACTGCCGGTGCTCCGCCCGGAAGGGGGCTCCCTTCTGATGTCGGTCTCAACCGGGATTCGAGTGGCAACCTACAGTTTCCTGTGGGCAATCCAGCCAACCCATTTCCCTCCCGTGGATGACGCCATGGGTGTCCCATCCAGGCGGCCGGTGCGCCAGGACCTCTTCGCGGAGGCGCAGCGAGGCGTTGACGATCGGCGGCGGGGCCAGTGTCTGCTGTCTATGGTGACTGGTTGCGGCCGCTGGCAGTGACGTCTGCTGCTGCCTCAGCCAATCCGCCATCACGACAGCCGTTGCCGGCCCCAGCGATCCGCTGCCACAACGGATGATAGGGTCACTACCCGCCCGCATGCGCGAACACTCGCAGACAGTGATTGGGCGTATCGGCGACATACACGCGTCCGTCAGGAATCACCACCACACCACTCCCGCACGCGCCGGGCCAGCCAAACTGGCCCTCGCCCGTACCGCGTTCGCCCCATGTGGCTAAACTGCGCCCGTCGCTCGTGAATTTGCGCATACACCCCGCCGCCGGGTCGAAGACGTAGACAAATCCGGCGTCATCAACTGCAATGCCTTCAGGCTGCTTCAGCTCACCCGGACCGGCGCCTTCCTTTCCCCAACCGCCGAGGAAGCGACCGCCACTGTCGAACTTCTCTACACGGCAGCATCCGCTATCCATCACGTACAACAGCCCCGCACGATCGACTGCCATCCCCCCAATTGAGCCGAATTGACCGTCCGCCTGAAGGCCACTCCTCAACTGGCGAACGAACTGACCGTCGAGTGTGAACTGCTGGACTCGGCACGTGTTGATGTCTGCGGCGTATAGGTATCTACGACCGTCCGTGGCAAGTACCGATACGTGGTCAAACTCGCCATCGCCGTCGCCGTGGCTGCCCCACATGTGTAGAAAGCGCCCGCTGGGATCGAACTTCTGAATGCGATGATTCGAGGTATCGCCGACGTAGACGTTGCCAGCTCTGTCCACGGCAATCCCGGTCGGCATGGCGAACTCCCCAGGCTCCAGGCCCCAGGTACCCCACCTGAGCAGGCAGGCGCCGTCAGGGGAGATCTTCTTCACGCAGTTGAGACGGCTGTCGATGACGTAGACGTTGCCCGCGCCGTCCGCGGCAAGCCCCTCGGGGCATGGGAAGTCCCCATCGCGCGGTCCGGGCCACGCGCGCAACAGCTTCATTGCAGGGGTGAACACCTGCAGCCGGTCGTTGTCTGCGTCAGTGACGTACACGTTCCCCTGTCGGTCGACGGTGAGGCCAAACGGCCGGGCGAACTCACCGGTTCGCGTTCCGGCAAATGCCCACGTGCCTTCTACTTCGCCATGTGATGTCAGCTCTACGATGCGAGCGTTCCCGGTGTCGCTCACCAGTACGTGCCCATCAGGGGTGACGGCAAGGTCGCCGGGTTCCTCGAGCCCTCCGGCGTCCCAGGTGGCGAGGCATTGCCCATCTGGGTCGAGCTTCGCGATCCGGTCATTGTACGTGTCTGCGACATAGATGTTGCCTGCGGGGTCGAGGGCGATCCCGGTGGGAGATGAAAACTCACCGAGTCCACTACCTTTGCGGCCAAAACGGCGAATGAACCCGCCAGCAGCGGTAAACACACTGACAGAGTTAGTGGAGCTGTCGAGGACGTAGAGTTCGCCGCCGGGCGCGAAGGCGAGGGCGCGCGGCGCCATCAGTGCACCGGGGGTCTCACCATAGCTTCCGAAGCTAACGGCCGCTGTGCCGTCCGGGTTCAGCACCTGGATCCGGTGGTTGTTCATGTCCGCGACGTGGATGCGCGCGTTTGCGTCAATGGCGACATCTGAGGGCGTCTCGAACTGACCTGATCCATCTCCGAATTGACCCACGCAGTAAAGGAAGCGGCCGTCCGCTGTGAACTTGATGATCCGGTTGCTGCACTGGTCCGCGAGGATGACATTGCCGTCGCTGTCCACCACAGGGCCAACCGGGCCGAACAGCACGTGGGGGTTCCCCAGGGCTCCGACAGCCACGTAAGGTGCCGCCCGCGCCGGGCAGCAGCATGGCGGCAGGACTGCAAGTAGTGCCACGGCCACAGCACAGACAACTCTCGTCCTGTCAAGCATGCCATTGCTCCTTTGCGCGAACCGAAGGTGCTACGCACTCTCGCGGCGGCGGTTTGGTGGTTGCGACCCCGGTGGTGAACGAGAAGTAGGGAGCCCGTGGACACTGACTTCGTTTCTGCTCTCCCCACTCACCACGACCGTGCTTTGGTAGCCGCTCTGTTGATACAGGCCCTGGTTGATCCGAGTTGTCGACGAATAGGCGTCAACCGTCCCGATGCCCAGACAAGCGGGGTCGTGACGAAGCCGTGAATGCGCGCCGCTACGTGTAACGTAGGTGGAGGCGCAACCGCGGACGCGAGGGCAGATACAGCAACCGGTCGAGACGAGGGACATGCCTCCGCCGAAGTATGAGGCGCTCGCTAATCCCGAGCGTCACTCTTTCCCGAAGAACGCACTGATGTCGAAGTAGACTGTATGTCTGGTCCCGTCAGCGGCCTCTATGTCCATTTGGTCGAACCACTTGTCAGATACGTTCAGGAGAGCCTGCTGGCATTGACCTATCGTGCCAAACTGCTGCCGCAACCAGAGATACTCAGCCTCAACTCCCGCCTCGTGGTCGGCGACGTCATCAATGGCAATCGCCTCGTCAGGACTACTGCCGTCTCCACCACTGTAGGTGACACCTGGAGCACTTGGACGGGCTCCGCTTGCACGTAGCAAGGCTGCGGTTTCAGGGTGGTCGTTGCCAACGGCGAGATACAGTGGCGTTGTACCGCCGGGGCCCTGCACATTCACCTCGGCCCCATGGTCCAACAGCAACGCGGGCGTCCCAGCATGGCCATGGTATGCAGCCAAGAGCAGCGACGTTATTTCCTCGGGGTCCCGCATGTTCACAGCAGCGCTATGATCCAACAACAGCGCGGCCACCGCGGTATTGCCGCCGCTGACGGCAGAGAGCAGCGGCGTTGCTCCTTCCGAGCTAATCGCATTCACGTCAGCCCCACGATCCAGCAGCAGGGCAGCGGTCTCAACGGGGCCGTAGGCGACAGTCATGAGGAGCGCCGTGGTTGCGTCGCCCCCGTGGTCCAGCAACAACGCTGCGGTCTCAGTCCAGCCACCGAAGGCAGCCAGGCTGAGCGGTGTACCGCCTTTCGAGTCCTGCGCATCAATCTCGGCCCCACGATCCAGCAGTAAGGTGACCACCTCGGTGTGCCCCCCTCGAGCAGCATAGTGCAGCGCGGTTCGACCATCATGGGCTCGCACACCCAAGTCTGCTCCGCGGTCGATGAACAAGCGGCCTATTTCAGCCTGGCCGGCCCACGCTGCGTAGTGCAGCGGGGTCCAACCTCGCCCTTCTTGCGCGTTCACTTCGGCCTCATGATCGATCAGCAGGGCGGCGGTCTCAGTACGACCGCGGGACGCCGTGAAGAGCAGCGGTGTCATGCCCAGCGAGTCTCGCGCGTTCACGTCGGCCCCGTACTCGATCAGCAGAGCGGCAGTTTCCGTGTGGCCTTCCTTCGCGGCCAAGGCGAGTGCCGTCCCGCCACGTTCGTCCCGCGCAGGTGCATCAACATTCACCTTCGGTCGCAGGAAGCCCCCGTCCAGCAGACGTCTCACTCTACCTGTGTCGCCGGCCACTGCTGCCTTATGCAGGTCCATGTCCGCGGCCCTCCAGAAACACGCGATGTCGCCGTCGCCCCACTGCCGCTGAGGATCGGCGTCACGGCCTAGCTGTGGGGGCGAAGCTTCGGCAGGCGGACCCTCCCGGCGTTGATCGTGTGGTTCTGCAGCATGCTCGTCCGGAGTGAACGTCCCGCCATCCTGTGTGAGTTTTGTAGCCATCCGTTGAGGTGGCCGCGTGACTTCAGCCCTCAGTACGGCCGTGCTTGTTGGCCGCTCTGTTGGTACAGGCGCTGGTTGATCTTGGTTGCGGACGAATAGGCGTCAACCATCCCGATGGTCCACACAATCGGAGTCGTGACGAAGCCGATGATGATGTAGCAGGATAGGGCGCAGAGGGCGTAGACGATGATGTAGATGATGCCCTTGGCAATCTGGCCGTTGTAGAGCTGGCCCAGGCGGGCCCAGAAGAAGGATAGGACGACAGCGACCGCCGGGTCTTTGTAGAAGACAGGCGGGCCGGGCGGCGGATACGCGGGCTGAGGCTGGTGCGACGGCGGAGGAGGTGGGTAGGGCATGTCGAAGTCCCCTCTCTTCATGTAGCAGATAGCAGACCGACAGCCACAACTTTGCGCTACGGGCTGTCTAGGGGGTACTCTCTGCGGGCGGGGCGCTCAGGGGCTCGTCGCTCCGTCTCCTCAACGATCAGCCAGTCTCCTGCAACGCGACGGAACCGGAGCACCGTCTCACCCGTTGCGACGAAGTACCGGGCATAGTAGTCGCCCACATACCGCAGCATCTCGTAGCTGAAGCTGATCTCCACATCCGCACCGATCATCTGCGTCCACCGGCCTTCTACAGTGTAGCGCGCGACCCCCGACAATGTCGTCGGTCGCAGCCGTAACAGCCTGGAGCGGTCGCAACTCCGGCCGTTGTACAGATGACGGTCTGCATAGCATTGAGCCAGCCGCTTGCCGTCGCTGCTCTCAATGGCACTGTGCCAGCGGTCGAACGCGGCGTCGACGTCGCGGGCTGTGGTCGGGTCTGACACTCTTGTGCTCTCTGGTGTTCCCTCTGTCTGAGGAGTCTCGGGCCTTGGTGTCCCTTCCGTCTGTGCTTGGCGAGAAGTCTGCGGAAACGGCCTGTCGCCATGTCCGCGTGTGCCGATAAGAATGAGCAACAGCACTATGAACAGCACGGCCAGCCCGGCGACCAACATCGGCCGCCAGTCCCGTCGGGAGTCCGTATGATTGGGCCCCAAGGGTAGCGGGACGGTCGGCGACGCGGGTGTTGCGGCCGCAGCCCCCTTCGGAGTCCCCGACTGCTTCAGCAAGGGTATCTCCACCGTCTCCGGCTTCGCCCCAACCAACCTCTTGATTGATGCCGGTATGGGAACACCGGCCACGACGGCTGTGGCATTGTCGCTGCCGCCCTGGGCAACTGCCAAAGCCACGAGTGTCTTGGCCAGACCCTCTGCGGAGGTCGCTGTGGTTGACTCCGCCAGCAACTGGCTAACGCTGACGTGCTCGGTTACCCCGTCACTGCAGACGATGAAGAGATCGCCGGGCGCGGTCGGTCGCACGACTACATCCGGCTTGACATTAGGCTCAGCGCCGAGCACCTTGAGCACCTGGTTCCGGTACGGCGATACCGCCGCTTCTTCGGCAGTCATCGTGCCGCTCTCTACCTGCAACTGAACCCAGGTGTGGTCGGTACTTAACTGGAAGATGCGCCCCCCGTGAATCATGTAGGCGCGACTGTCACCAACATGACCAATGTAGGACTTGCCGCCGCGGGCCAGAACGCAGGTGAAGGTGCTGCCCGGCCGCGATGTGCCAGTGCCCGAGAAAGCGGAGAACACCGCCCCATTGGCATCAACTATCGCAGCGGACAGGGCGCTGCGCGTGCCCGCGTCACTCTGCGGCAGCGACTTGCCCGTCAGGGCACTGAAGAAGGCCGAGAGTGCCAGTTCGCTTGCCTGCTTGCCGTGCTCATGACCGCCGACGCCGTCCGCTACGGCGATCAGGAAGTCCCAGTCTCCGCCTTCTGGTCCCCAGAGTCCATAGGAGTCTTCGTTCTCGTCTCGGACGGCGCCGACGTCTGTGGCGCCCCCGATAGCCGCTCGACGGGCGTCAGGCGAGGTCATGTTGTCTCACTTGTTGCAGATGGTGTCGGTCCCGGTCAGACCAGCCGCTTGAACCGCAGGACAGTCGTGCCCAGCCGGATGGTGTCCCCGTCCTGGAGTTCCACGCTCTCCACCTTCGCACCGTTGACAATCGTCCCCTGGTTGCTCTCATTCTGCAGGATCCACTTGCCGTCCTGATTGAGAATCACTGCGTGCTTGCGTGACACATGCTCATCAGTGAGGAGCACATCGCGGTTCTCTCGGCCAATCGTGGTCTGCGGCGGATCCACAGGGAAAGCCTTGCCCTGGTCCGGGCCCTCCTCAACAACCAGTTGAAGCCCACTGAACGCAACCGTCGCGGCCTGCTGGGCGGGCACGACCACAGTGGCTGCGCCAGGAGCAGACGATGGCGCAGCAGCGGGCGTCGCCAGTGCTGCCTTCGAGAACTTGATCTCAAGCGTATGCGGCCCAATCACAATCTTGTCGCCAGACTGCAGGGGTACCTTCTCGTTGTTGAGCCTGCGTTCGTTGACGAACGAGCCGTTGGTGCTATGGTCCTCAAAGTAGACGCTGCCGTCACCCACCTGCGAGATAGTTGCATGCTTGCTGGACACGGACTGGTCTTCCTCCAGGACTACGTCGCCTTCGGTTCTGCCTACACGGATGGCTCCGTGCGGCAGAGGGAACACTTTGTCCTTGAGAGGACCTGAGACGGCCGTGAGTTGGCCCCAGATCACCATCGTTCCAATGGGCGCGACTGGGGCGGAAGGTACACCTGCCACGGTTGGTGCAGGTTGAGCCGCTACCCGTTGCATCTCCGCCTGTCGCTGGGCTTCCTGCCTCTGCGTATCTGCCAGACGTTCATGCTCGACACGCATCTGCTCCTCGCGCAGGCGCCGATCGTTGGCGCTCTTCATACTGAGGCCAATCGCGACAGCAGCGATCACCAGGATGGCACCACCCCCGAGAAGCAGGTAGGGCAGATTGGTCTTGCTGCCGTCCTGCTCCGTCTCGCCTTCCTTCGCGCCAGTCTTCTCGGAAGCTGTCTCGCCCCCCGCGCCGGCCCCCCCCCCAGTTGGCGCCCCCTCCCCTGCCCCTGTGTCACCGGCAGCGCCTGCGGTAGTCTCGGCCGAAGCGGCGAACGCCCAGTCCGGCTCAGGCTGCCCAAAGGGAGTGTGCGGTGGCGTATACTTCTCGTGCTCCTGGATCTCGAGTTGAGTCGAACCCGCCGGAGCTATCACAACACCGCGCACGACGTAGCACGTGCCTAGGTTCGGGGTTCCCTTTTCAGTGCGAATACGGATTGCCTGGTTGTACTTGTCCGTTAGCACGTACACTACGGTGTTGGTTGAGGTGTCTGGTATGATGCGGTCTATCGTGCCTTTGATCATGACCTCCTTGTTGCGGTTGGCCTGAGCCTGAGCCACAAATGACTCAGACACGACGCCTGAAACCTGCGCCAGAACGCAGGTCGCGAAGAGCAGAAACACAGCGATGAGACACAGCAAGGTGGTCTTCATGGTCTTCCTCCAGGTGTGGACAGAGAACTCGCTGAGCAGGCGTTGCATATCCCTAACTGGGGCCACTGCCCCCACGAATCGTGAACACCATCTCCACATTGCCAAAGCGCAAGCGCTGGCCGCCTGACAGGGCTTCCTGCATTACGGGTCGCCCGTCGACGAACGTACCACTGACACTACTGAGGTTCGTGATCCACCAAGTCCCGCCGAGGAACTCGATTCTGGCATGGACTGGGGCCACAGTCGGATCATCAAGGTACACGGAGTTGCGCCCCGCGTCGCTGCCGATCAATGCTGGCTGGTCAGGGAGAATGAGCATCTGTCTTGCGCCGAGCCGGAGGGCGGCCGCATGGTTCACTGAGCCCGCCTCGAACGCTGCGGAGCCAGGAACGCCGCGTCGCTGAGGGGCGAGGATGTAGTGGTTGTAGACCATCCACGCGATAGCCAAGAGTGCAGCTACGCCGGGCAGACCAGAAAGGAGTAGAACCAGCGCAGAGTGGCCCCCGCGGCGGGACGGTGGCCTGGCATGGGACGCGTGCGCAACGGCCCTGCGCGGTACCTCCGGCGCAGCGGGAGGTAGGCCAGCCTGGCCAACAGGAGGCTGCACGGGGTTAGGCGCGACACCGACCGGCGGCACCGTCGGGGTTCGTGTAGCGGGAGAACCCGACGACGCTCCTGCCCCGTCGGGGGAAGAGGTGGCTGCTACGCCGCCCGCCCCGGCCTCCGGCTTGCTTGTCGCGGTGGTCGTGGCACCTCTTGAGCGTGATTTGGCGGGGTTGGGTGAGCCGGCGGCATCAAGCACCTGCTGCATGAACCGGTGCCCCACTTCGACCTGACTCAGCATGAGAGCGACGATCTCCTGCATCTGCCCAAGCTGGTCGGCCAACTCCCGGGCTGATCGGCGTGTGTCATCGGAGCCCTGACCCATGCGGTCAAGGACGAGTACGGTAAGGTTGACCAGTTTGATGGCTTTGGCCAGTCGAGTCTGCGCTGCCCGCAGGCGAGCCTCGATCCTCGAACACGCTTCGCATGCAGACCGGTAGCTGTCCAATAGAGGCGGGACGTCGCGACTGTCCCGTGACCTGAGCAACTGGTTCGACTTGAGGATAGCGTCACGGATGGGAGCCTGGTACTCCTGGTCCATCCTGTTCATCCACACGACGATTTGCAGCAAACCTCTCAGTGCCGCTGCCGTGCCCTGAATCACCTCTATAGGCGCACCCACACCCGGGATCTTGGCCATGACCTTCAACACTGAGCTACTGGCGATACCATCGAGCACGGGCAGGAGAGGGGTGCTCAGGTCACAGACCAACTGCATGGCCTCACGCATCTCCTCCGCCTGGCGGCAACTCTCCTCGAGTTGCGAAAGCGCATCACGCTTGGTCTCTACCAGTCGGAGCACGGGATAGTCCGGATGCTGTTGCGTGATTCTCTCGGCCGAGACTGGGCACGCGGCGATCAGAACGACCAATGGAGCTGAGAGTGCCAGGAGTGCGTGTCTCATCGTCGCTCGCCCAACCTGAGCATCAGAAAGGCCACACTGCTCGTGAGGACCGTCAGAATCAGCAACGCCCCGATCCCCACAGAGGGAATCCGGTCAAAGACCGAGCTGCCCGAGCCAATGCTGCTGAGTTTGTCGTTCAGGTTGGCCACATGCCCGGCGGCACCAAAGCACCAGTTGCTGCTCATGCAGCGGGCCAGAGCCCTCAGGCCCTCGTTGCTGTTCTCGATGGCGGAGAAGATGCCCGAGAACACTACCTGCGGCAGAAGGACTACAGGCGTCAGACTGACTGCTTGATCGGTTGAGCGGGCCAGGGCCGACAGTACCAGGCCAAGGGTGGCTCCGGAGAGCGCCGCGAGCCAGAGCAGTACCCACAGTGTGAGCACGCTGGCGCTGTCACCGATGTCAAACCAACTCATGACGGCGCCTACGATGAGTAACAGCACCAAGGTCTGAATGGCGGACAGACCAGCCAGCGGCAACAGCTTGGAGATCAGATAGGCACTCCTATCCAGGCCTGCCACCCGCTCGCGCCGATAGACCGCTCGCTCTTTGACAATCTCGCGGGCAGAGTTGGAGACCCCGAACCAGATCCCCGAGATGACCAGCATGAAGATCACGGCGGAACTGTGTTTCAGGTGACTCTGTGAAGTGAAACTGTCGCCTGGGAAAACAAGCGCGATGATCGCGGCAATGAGGGGCGCCTGCAGCAGCAGAATGCCGGTATTGACCGGGTCACCAAGTAGCAGCGCGAGCTGGCGACGCAGGAGCACTCCGGCCTGCGTCCACGGCGGCACCAGACTTGGCGGACTGACTGTATCATGGGTCTCTGCGGCTGCCGCCAGCAGGGGCTGGACCACGTAGCGCTGGTAGATGCGAGAGGCTCTGAATCTCTGTGCAAGCTGCGTGGGCGCCTCAGGCCCCAGTGCAAGCAACTGGTAGACGTCGGCCACGTCTGGCACGCCGAAGTGTTGACAGATGTACTTCGGTGGGCCGAAATAGATCATCTGTCCGCCCGGCGCCATGATTAGCACCAGGTCGCATAGCTCGATCGAACGTGTCGTATGCGTGGTCACTGCGATGACCCGACCCTCGTTAGCCAACTGCCTGGCCAACTGCATGAAGGTCCGCTCCAGCGCCGGATCCAGCCCGCTGGTGGGCTCATCGAAGTACATGATGCCAGGGCTGGTCAGGAGCTCGACAGCGATGCTGGCTCGCTTCCGCTCACCGCCGCTCAAGTCGCGGATGCGCTTGTGAAGGTGGCTATGGAGACCGCACGTAATCGCCACCTTGCAGACGCGCTGTTCGGTCTCGGTGAGCGTCTCGGGAGGCACAACGCGTAGCTGAGCCGCATAGACGAGAGCGTCGTGTAGGACAAGCTCGCGATGGACAATGTCGTCCTGAGGAACGTATCCGAGGCGGAGGCAGACCCGGTCGGGATCGAGGTGCAGGTTATCGCCGTGAACCAGCACGAGCCCTGCGGAAGGCGCCAATGCACCCGTAAGAACGCGGAGGAGGGTGGTCTTGCCTGCGCCGCTGGGGCCGATGATCGCCACCAACTGTCCTGTCTTCAGTGCGAACGAGACTTCGCGCAGGCGGTAGGGTGATCCCGATCCTGCAGCCCCGTGAAGAGTGAGGTTGGAGCACACCAGGGCGGGTGCGACGGAGGCGTTCGGATTGGGGAGCGCATCCGCGGAAGTCAGGACACGCTCCCAGTTGACTTGCGTGCCAGCGACCCGCAGGTCATCACAGGACTTCAGGCGGCACCGTTGAATGGGTGTCCCATTGACGGTTGTTCCGTTGGCGCTCAGAAGGTCCTCAACGACCCAGCCATCCTCGCCCGCAATGAGCCGCGCGTGCAGGCGCGACACTTCTGGAGCGTCGATGTGGATCTCGCAGCTTGGGTGACGACCGATGGTTAGTGTCCGCATGTAGCGGCACTCCCCCGCGCCTCGTAGGTGTCCAGCCGATAGAGAGAGTAGGAAGCGGTTCCCGCCAGAAGCATCGTTCGCGCTACTTGAGATGATTCCTCCTGCGACGCTACAGTCCGCAGGAAAAAGTGTTGCCGTGGCGCGGCAAGGCAGAGGTGATGGCCAGGCCGCAACGGAATCTACGCGCGAGTATGCAGTCGTTGAGGTCAGTGTCCCGAGCGTCTTGGTCAAGATCGCTTGCCCTTCAAGGGGGTTTCCTCGTGAGTATCTCCCTGCAATTGCCGGATGGAACCGTCACGACGGAGCGTGTGCCTGCGCTCATCGGTCGGGCTCTGGAGGCCGACATCAAGGTTCCGGAGTGGCACAACTCTGTATCGCGGAACCATGCACGCATCTACGTCTCCGCGGGTCGCTACTACATTGAGGACCTCGGCAGCTCCAATGGCACGAAGGTTGACGGGATACGAATCACCGGCCCCACGCCATTGACCCCAAGCTGTCGTCTGAGTCTCGGGGAAGTGGAGGCCTTCCTGACACTAGCTGCCGTGCAGTCGCCTGCACCCGGCACGGCCGGCCTGGTCACGGTCGTCATGACCAATCCTCCGGTGCCCCCTTCGCCAGCACCGCACCCAGCGGAGGCACCCGCATACCAGCCGCCTGCACAGCAGTACTCCCCACCCGCGCAGAACCCGATCCCGCCGTCGCCTGCTCCAGCATTCTCGCCCAGGCATGTCGATACGGTGGGCGCTGTGAAGGCTGGGGCCTTTCGCCACCCCGGCGAGGTGCCGGCTCTGATTCTGGCGGTCAGCATAGTCCTGGGCGTGTTGTTCGTCGCCGTTCCCATCTTCGTCATTGGGGGGCTGATAAGTGGCGGAATCGGCTTCATTCTTGATATCATCCTTGGGATACCCCTCATACTACTGTGGACCGTGGGCCTTGTCCTCGTCCTCGCATGGGAGCGTCGGAAGTTGGAAACGAAATACCCTTGTGTGACTGCGTCCAACTACCCCGACGTCTATGCTGCTGCGCAGTCCTGCGCTCATGTCTTTGGCATGACTGCGCCTCACATCTACATCGCCACCGACCAAGGTACCAGGAACGCCTTCGCTACGGGGGTCATCCGGCCCATTGTGGTCATCCATCAAGGGCTCATTGGCGCACTGACCCCGCCACAGCTGGCCTTTGTGATCGGCCACGAGTTTGGTCATATCAAGGCTTCGCATCTTACACTGACGACCATTCTGCGCAGCCCCTTCTTGCACCAGTTCATTGGCTTACTCGTATGGTGGCCGTGCCTGATCACTCTTCACTTGGCGCTTCTGCTCTGGGATCGGGTAGGCGAACACACGGCAGATCGGGCCGGACTGCTGGCCTGCGGCAATCTCGGTGCTGCGGTGGGAGCCCTAACGGCCGTAGAATACGGGCCGGCGGAGGCAGCGAGGCTCAATCTGGCGGCGTTCGTCGCCGATGCCTCGCGGAATACATTCGAGGGCATCGAGGCTGTTACGTCCACCCACCCGAGCCTAAGACGCCGGGTAAACGATCTTGTGCGTTTCGTCCGGTCCGGGCGAGTCCGTACTTCGGGATAGAGCCGCCGTGCTCCGTGCTACAATGGACGGGAGGAATGCCGAGTGGCCAAGAAACGTGTGGACGTGAGCGTCACGGCTCCGGGGATGTTCGGGAGTGACTACTATGCGGTCGCGCGCGACGACAGGGGGAACCAGTTGGCTTACGCGTATGGTAAGGACAGGCGCGACGCAACGGCAAAGGTAGTCCAGAAAGTGCGGGCGTCGTGTCCGGATGCAGAGATTCTGTATTAGCGTTGGCAGGTATGGCCCGAGGTATCGGAGAGGGACGAGACGGCACCGTGCCAGGTCGAGTTCTCGCCAAGCCAGCGATGGGCGATCAATGGACGGCCGACACGATGGGCGCGTATGCTGTGTTGATCTCCAAGGGACGGACAAGCCGATGACAGGACAGACTATTGGCGATTTCCGGATCATCCGCGAGTTGGGAAGAGGCGGGATGGGCATCGTCTACGAGGCTGAGCAGGCCCTGCCACGCCGCCGTGTGGCGCTGAAGGTGCTCCCCCCCGAACTGGTTCACAATTCTGGCGTCGCCGCGCGGTTCCGCGAAGAAGCTAATCGCATGGCGCAGTTGGATGGGCACCCCAATGTCGCTACCGTGTACGCCGCAGGAGAGGAAAACGACACTGCCTACTTCGCCATGCAGTTGCTGACCGGGGGCGACCTGGAACAAAGGCTGCATCGCGAGGGCCGGCTGGACCAGAAGGAGACTGCAGAGATCGCGGCCAAGGTGGCCGATGCGCTTGACCATGCACATCGTCAGGGCGTCGTTCATCGCGACATCAAACCAGCCAACATCATGTTTGACTACAGAGGCGAGCCGGTTGTCACCGATTTCGGTATCGCCAAGGCAGCCGACGAGATCCGGATGACGCTGACCGGCATGTCGGTGTGTACCCCGCAGTACGCGTCACCTGAGCAGGTGAAGGGCAACCCGATTGACGGGCGTTCCGACCTCTACGCGCTCGGTGTAGTCCTTTACCAGATGGTGTGCGGGCGGCCGTTGTTTGACTGCGCCAACCCAATGTCGTGGGCGCTGAAGCACATCAGCGAAGTGCCACAACCTCCGAGCATGTGGCGTCCTGACCTCAACGGGCAGTTGCAGACCATCGTCATGAAATGCTTGCAGAAGGACCCCAGCGAGCGCTTCGCCAACGGCGCCGATCTGGCACAGGCCCTACGAGGGATCGACTGGTCGGTAGTTGCTCCGTCGCCGGCTCTCTCGCCCGTCCCCCCGCAGCCGGACCCGACGGTACTGGTGAGACCGCCCGAAGTCACAGTGGGCGCGCACCGGGCACCAAGGTGGCCCTACGCTATCGCCTTCATGGGGATAGTTGGCTTGATCCTGGGGGCCTATCTGGTCGGGCAGGCGGGTCGCGAGGCGCCTCCACCCCCCAAAGAAGGTGGAGCCGAAGCCGGCCAGCCTACGCCGAACCCTCTGCCCACTCCGAGCAATCCGGTCCGCGATGCCGGCCTCGCCATCGACGCCGCCTATGCGCAATTGGGCCGCCAGACGCTCTCGCATCAGGAGAGCAACCGGCCGTGGAAGGAGTATAGGGCTCGCCACGGCAACAGCAGCACGAGTTGGCACAACTTCCTCACGGCCAATGCGGATTCACTCATCCGGAACGATCAGCAGCTTGGCGAGCAATGGGCGGCTCTGGCCAATACGTTGCGGCAGATCCAGGTGCCAGCAGGAGCTCCAGAGAGCTTCGAGACAATGCGTCAGAAGATGCTGTCCGGCGCGGAGGCGGCCAGCGCGCGAACGCGCTATTCCGAGCAGCTCATGCGAGAGGAACTGAGTGGGGCTGACCCGAGTTGGGGCAAGACCACGCCCTACGGTCAGGCGCGGAGCCGAATGATCGAGTACATTGGGGATGGCGGAGCGGTCGGCGGGAGTGCCGGTCGGTACTACCAGTTGTACTTCAGTCCTGATCTTGAGAAGGTGCGATAGACGGAGTTGGGGTGTGCGCCTTGGGACGACGGACCAGAGCCAACCACCGCAGTGTTACGGCAGCGATTGTGGTTGCCGTAGTCGGCGTTGGCTGCGTGTTGGTGGGACTCAGGTTGCTGCGAACACCAACCGCCTCCTTGATGCCCCGGACTCCCATACTCCCGTCCGCACCGCGTCCCCCGACCCCACTGCAGACACCGGCAGAGACGCATGCCCCGGCTAAGGGTCCTGTTCTGCCAAGCACTCTGCACTGCCAGCGCAGCTATGCGGACCTCCGGCGAAACGCAACCGCGGAATCTGAGCGTGTCACCCAAGTCCTTTACGGCCAGACAGTGCGTGTGCAAGAGCGAGTTGGTGAGTGGCTGCGCGTCGAGGTGGTTGAGCAAGGAGACTACGCGGGCTGGGTTCGCGCAGAAAGTGTGGGGGCCCCATCACCTCAGTACTCCAGGGCCCCACACGGCTGCATCTACATCCCGAGGGCTACGGTAGGTGAGGCCCCAGACGGAGGGAGAGCGACGCGGGGATGGCCCAAGTGGCTTCCTGGCGGGAGCAGTGTTGGCGTTGGTAAGACACAGGGCCAGTGGACGGAGATCATCTCCGTCAGCGGGGCGGAAGGCTGGCTAGAGAGTAGCGCGGTCCACGTTGCGGATCAGGCTTCCGGCCCCGCGCTTGGCGCGGCCGATGTGCTGGCTGCGGCGGAAGCGTATGCCGGGACGCCCTATCTCTGGGGAGGGATGACCCGCGACGGCATGGACTGCTCGGGCCTCATCTGGACTGCATTCGCCCAGTGTGGCATAGTTGTTCCGCGAGACTCAAAGGACCAGGCAATGGCCGGGCAGGCAGTGGATCGCGCCGAACTGCAACCTGGTGATTGCGTCTTCTTCTCCGCCAACGGGGAGACCGCCACGCATGTCGGCATCTACCGGGGACATGGAATGTTCCTCCACTCCTGTCCCCCCAAAGGCGTGTCCACGGCAGCCTTAGCGCAACCACACTACTCAGAGCAGTATCTGCAGGCAGTCAGGCTTGCGGACGTCAGTCGCTGGTAGCAGGGAGGGGACGTGTCCATGCAAGGGCAGACGATCGGTGGTTTCCGGATTATCCGTGAGCTGGGTCGTGGGGGGATGGGGATCGTATACGAAGCCGAGCAGGCACTACCACGGCGGCATGTGGCCCTCAAAGTACTTCCTCCTGAGTTCGCTCACTCCCCGGGCGTGGCGGCGCGCTTCGAGCAGGAAGCTAACCGCATGGCCCAGCTCGACGGCCACCCCAACATCGCCACGGTCTATGCCGCCGGGGAGGATAACGGGACCGCCTACTTTGCCATGCAACTCCTCACCGGCGGGGACCTGGAGCAGCGCCTGGCGCGTCAGGGGCGGTTTGACCAGCGTGAGGCAGCCCAGATCATCGCCAAGGTTGCTGAGGCCCTCGATCACGCGCACCGTCAGGGCATCGTGCATCGCGATGTCAAGCCCCCCAACATCATGTTCAACGCCCAGAGCGAGCCGGTGGTCACGGACTTCGGTATCGCCCAGGCTGCCGATCAGGTGCGCATGACGATGACCGGCATGTCGGTGTGCACCCCGGAGTACGCGTCGCCCGAGCAGGTCAGAGGCAACCCGGTAGATGGGCGGTCGGACCTGTATTCGCTGGGCGTAGTGTTATACCGGATGGTGACCGGCCGACCGCTCTTCGACGGCGGCAACGCCATAACGGTGGCGACAAAGCACATCAGCGAAGCGCCCCAGTCGCCCGTCTTGTGGTTTCCGGGGCTCAACGGTCAGTTGCAGCACATCATTGCGAAGTGCCTCATGAAGGAACCCAGCGCGCGGTTTGGCACCGGTGCCGACCTGGCTCAGGCACTCAGGGGAATTGATTGGGCCGGCCCTGCAGGCACCACCTCTGATTGGGCACTCGACTGGGGCATGCCCACTGCACCGCCGCCGCACGGGTCGGTGCCTGGACCCACGGTAGATGTACCGAAGATGGCCCCCCCGGCACAGCCAAGGAAGGGCCCAGCGTGGCCCTACGTGGTGGGTAGTATTGGCCTCGCGGGCCTGATCGTTGGCATTGTCCTGATGGGTGGCGGACCTCCTGGTTGCCAGAAGACCATCTCCGGAGCAACAGTCCCCAGCGTGCTCGGCATGTCATTCGAGAGTGCTAAAGCCACGCTCTGGAACAGAGGTCATCTGGACATACAGCTTGGGGAAGACCGGCATGACGAAACCTACCCGGCTGGGGCAGTCTGTAGCCAGCACCCGCCGGCCGGGACCAAGGTGGAGCGCGGAGATGCCATTCGTGTTGTCGTCAGCAAGGGTCCACCCCCCATTACCGTGCCAGGCATCATTGGCATGTCCGCCGGGAGAGCCACCGAGACGCTGGCTCAGATGGGGCTGCAGATGCAGGTGACTGGCAACTCGAGTGACGCCCCCTACCCGACCGGGACAGTGTGCAGCCAGTCCCCAACGACTGGCACGCAGGTCGAGCGCGGTGATGTCATCCGCGTCGTCATGAGCAAGCGAGAAGTTGATGACAGCGCTCTACGCGCCGCCATCGCCAACTGGCTGGATGCATGGCAGAGGCGCGACATTGACGCCTATATGGCCTGCTATGCGAGTGACTGCTCAATAAAGCGAACGGGGAAGCCTTCCCAGGGCTGGGGCACACTTCGTGCCAAGATGGCGAGCAAGTTCGCGGAGAACAGCTTCATCGCCATTTCGTCCAGGGAACCGAGCATCGAGATGGGTGACAACACTGCCGAGGTCAGTGCTTGGCAGGAGTACAATAGCTCCACTTGGCACGATTCCGGCACCAAGTACCTCACGTTCGTCTTGCGCGATGGTCGCTGGCTGATCCTGCGCGAGAACTTTGCCATGTCCTCCGGAGGAAAGGGACCAAGATGAAACAGCCGCTTCGCTGCGTATTGCCAGGTCTGGGCCTCCTCGTCTGCCTTGGTGCCTCCGCCGAGAACATGACCAAGGAACTCATCATGGCCGGGACGCCGTACCAGACCGTCTGCTACACCAAGACGGGCGAGACGCCGGGCGGCAATCTGTTCATCATCGGCGGCTGCCACGGAGATGAAGTAGCTGGCTACCTTGCCGCTCGCCGTCTGAAGAACTGGCAGATCACGACCGGGACGCTGTATCTGATAACCGATGCCCACGTAGCAGCCATCAAGCGCAACGCGCGAGGCCATCCGGGGAACATGAACAAGATGTTCCCCGGTAGGGCCAACGGCAGCAACATGGAACGGCTGGCCTACGGCATCTGGTCACACATCGTGAAGCACCACCCGCGGATGCTCGTCACACTGCACGAGTCCATCGGTTTCCACCGCCTCGAGCCCAGACGCTATGGTCAGACCCTGACCTACGATACTCATGAGCTTGACGAGACCTTCAGGCCCATGGTTCTCGCAGTCAACAAGCAGATACCCAACAAAGACCACCATTTCGCGCTGTTCGTAGGTCCATTCCCCACCTGCCCTACCTACTGCGCTTACTTCCAACTGAGCATCCCAGCCACGTCGGTGGAAACCTGCCGGCAGATGAGGCTGGAGGAGCGCATCCAGCACCAGTTGCTGATGTGCCGCGCGTTCATGAGTGCCTGCGGCTTGCAGTGGGAAGAGAAGCCAACGACCAACGCCCGGACCTCATCGCCGGGATCCCACCCGACGAACCCCTTCACAATGCCGACAGCTCAGCCGTCGGCAGTCGAGACGCCAAGGATGGCACCACCTGCCTCCGAGACCCCAGCTGCTGCGCCCCCTTTCCCCGCGATCCAACCAGCCACGGCGAGGCCGGAGCCATCTGCCCCACCCGATCCACCCACACGGTCCGGCCTGGGCATCAACATCATTGCGGTGCTTTGCGTCGCTGGAGGAGCCGGGTTTGTGGCATATGCGGTGACCGCCCTGGTACTTCGTAGGAAGTCGCCTGGCAGCATACGGGGAGGCTCTGAATGAGCGCACAGACGATTGGTGGTTTCCAGGTGATCCGGGAGTTGGGTCGGGGGGGGATGGGGATCGTGTACGAAGCGGAGCAGGCGATGCCCCGGCGGCACGTGGCGCTCAAGGTGCTTCCACCCGAGTTCGCTCACTCCCCCGGGGTGGCGGCGCGTTTCGAGCAGGAAGCCAACCGCATGGCGCAGCTCGACGGACACCCCAATATTGCCACGGTCTACGCCGCCGGGGAGGACAATGGGACTGCCTACTTCGCCATGCAGTTGCTGACTGGCGGGGATCTGGAGCAGCGCCTGGCCCGGCAGGGCCGGTTCGACCAGCGCGAGGCCGCCCAGATCATCGCCAAAGTCGCGGACGCCCTGGATCACGCCCACCGACAGGGCATCGTGCACCGCGATGTCAAGCCCGCGAACATCATGTTCAACGCCCAGGGGGAGCCGGTAGTGACGGACTTCGGCATCGCGCAGGCTGTCGATCAGGTGCGAATGACGATGACCGGCATGTCCGTGTGCACGCCGGAGTACGCTTCCCCCGAGCAGGTGAAGGGCAACCCGGTAGACGGGCGCTCGGACCTGTATTCGCTGGGCGTGGTGTTGTACCGTATGGTCACCGGGCGACCGCTGTTCGATTGCGGTAACCCAATGACCTGGGCGATGAAGCACATGACGGAGGCGCCTCAGCCCCCAGAGGCGTGGTACCCCGGCGTCAATCCTCAGTTGCGAAACGCCATCCTGAAGTGCCTGCAGAAGGAGCCGAGTGATCGCTTCGCCAATGGTCATGGCCTGGCGCAAGCGCTACGAGAGATCAGTTGGAGTGCGCCGGGGCCAACTGTGATCGTCGATTCACCAAAGCCACCACTTCCGCCCCCCGCAACGCCAAAGTGGCCGTACCTAGTGGGCAGTCTGGGCTTCGTCGCTCTGCTCGTGGGCGTCATCCTGGTGGTCGGTCATCCCAAGGCCACCATGCCTGCCCAGACATCATCGCAGCCGGCACCCGCAGCGACGACGGGAACACAACCCATGATGCCTGCCTCACAACCGCCTCCCGCGCCGCCGCAGCCGATCACTCCTCCTCCCCAACCCGAAGTGCAGATCTCCGCAGGTGAGATCGCCCCGTCGCCGCCACCACCGGAACTGCCCGTGGAGGGGATCAAGAGCGCTATCACCACCTGGGAGAACGAGGAGATGAGCGGCACTGCCTCGAGCTACCTCGACTGCTACGCGCGCAACGCACAGATATACTCAAACAAGCGGTGGTACACCTGGAGCCAGTACTTGGCAAACGAACGGGGTAAGGTAGGGCAGGGGGCGCGGGTCGGCCACGGCGATGTCCGGCTCAAGTGGAAGAATGAGCCAGGGGGACCTGTAAGGGCTACTTTCGAGCGGTGGTACCAACGGGGCGGTGTGAGGCGCACTGGCGAACAGACGCTCGACTTCGAGAACATCGGCGGGCAGTGGTTGATCGTGAAGGATGAGTTCCATCGGTACTGACCATTCCGCAGTCGCCAAGAGGGCATGACATGGGCAATTCCGTCACCACGGCCGCGACGTCTCGCTGGAACATCGCCCTGATCGTTCTGACGATGGGGATCGGCGTAGAGCTCCTCCTGCTGGGGATGAACCTTCTCCCGCGCCGCGGCCAGACGCCTCAAGTGGTCGCGCAGGCATCCGTTCCATCGCCTGCAGCGGCTCCTACATCGTCTCAGCCCGCTGCTCCCCCGCCGTCTGAGGTCGTCATACCGGGTTCCGAGGTCACGAGCACACCGCAGTCTGTTCCCGCCGCGGGACAGGTGGCCGCGTCCCCCCAACGATGGCCGGCAAAGCAGACTGTCGACCACTCCGTCCAAGGGAAGCCCATCATCGTGGTTCGCTTCGGCGACGGGCCCGACACAACGTTCATCCTTGGCGGGTTCCATGGCGATGAGCCCGGCAGCACGAAGATCTGCCAGGAGTTGGTCCGCTGTCTGGAAACTCACCCGACGGAGTATGATGGGCGAACAGTCATCATTGTGCCAGCTGTCAACCCCGACGGTCTGGCCGCACACACGCGTGTGAATGCAAATGGTGTCGATATCAATCGCAACTGGGGGGAAGGCTGGAAGAAGGCCCGTAAGGGCGAGCTATCCCACGGCTCTGGTCCAATGTCCGAGCCGGAGGTCAAGACGGTTGACCGCCTGCTGCGCCGGTACCAGCCAGCCAAAGTGGTCAATCTTCACCAGGCCAAGCGAATGCTTAACCCGACCGGCGCCGGCGGGATTGCGTTGGCTCGCGAGATGGCGAAGTACAACGACCTGCGTGTTGACACTGACATCGGCTACGCAACGCCAGGCGCCTTCGGCGACTACTGCGGCAAGAAGCTCGGGATCGCCATGGTGACCTATGAATTGCCCGGCGAAGCCAACCCGTGGTCGGGCGCCAAGGAAGCCCTGCTGGCGGCAATCAAGTTCAAAGTGCCGCCCAAGAACGGGTAGCCAGGGACAGGAACACCAATGGTCGGACAGAGCATCGGCGGTTTCGAGATCCTCCGCGAGATCGGGCGCGGCGGCATGGGTGTGGTCTACGAGGCCCGGCAGGCATCGCCTCGCCGGCACGTAGCCCTCAAAGTGCTGCCGCCGGAACTCGCGCATGTCCCCCAGGTGGCAGCCCGGTTCGCTGACGAAGCGAACCGCATGGCGATGCTGGAAGGGCACCCAAACATCGCTGCCGTGTATGCGGCTGGCGAGGCGGATGGTGTCCCCTACTTCGCCATGCGCCTACTGTCGGGTGCCGACTTGGAGAGCCGACTGGCAGCTGACAGGAGGCTGCCGCTGGACGAAGCCGCGGAGATCGCAGCGCAGGTCGCGGAGGCCCTGGACTACGCGCACCGCAGAGGGATCGTCCACCGTGACATCAAGCCAGCGAACATCATGTTTGATGATGAGGGCCGACCGCTAGTGACCGACTTCGGCATAGCGAAGGCGGCGGACGAGTACCGGCTGACACAGACGGGCACGACCATCGGGACGCCAGAATACGCATCGCCCGAGCAGATCAGGGGAGATGATCTCGACGGCCGATCAGACCTGTACTCTCTGGGGGTTGTTCTGTACCGGATGGTCTGCGGCCAACTGCCTTTCACCGCACCGACGCCGATGGCACACGCCATCAAGCACATCAATGAGGCGCCCCCTCCCCCAGGTGTGATCGTCCAGGGCGTGCCGCCGCCGCTGGAACATGTGATCTTGCGGTGTCTGGCGAAGCGGCCGGAGGACCGCTTCGCCAGTGGCAAGGACTTGGCCGCAGCTTTGCGGAGCCTACGACTGCCGCACACCAAGTGCGGTTCAGCTCCCGCACCGGCGCAGACAGTTGTGGTTGCGGAACCCGCGTCTGCAGTTCCGGTCCACCGGCGAGGGAGGGCGGGAGGTCCAGCCCTGGTAGGGCTGGCGTTGCTCGGAGCCATCGCGCTGATAGTAGGGACTGTCATGGTGTTACGCACAGCCCGCAGCGGCACATCGCCAGATTCGGCTGAGGGTTCTCTACAGACGGCAGTCAACGTGGGCCAGGCAACTGGCACGTCCCAAGTTCCGTTGTCTCCCCAACGTTGGCCGGTCAAGTGGGCGGTTGGTTACTCCGTGAGAGGAAGGGTCATCACCGCGTTTCGCTTCGGTGATGGCCCCGACATTACGTGCGTGCTCGGGGCCTTCCACGGAGATGAGCCCGGTGGCCACGCGGTCTGTATGGAACTGGTGCGCCAGTTGGAGGCGGATCCGGCAGCATACTCCGGGCGCACGGTGGTCATTGTCCCGGCCTGCAATCCAGATGGTCTGGACGCTCGCACACGGGCGAACGCCAACGGGGTCGACATCAATCGCAACTGGTCGGTAGGATGGGCCAAGGCGGGTAGCGGGGAACTGTCGCATGGTTCGGCGCCGATGTCCGAACCGGAGGTACAGGCCATTGCGGCCTTGCTGGCCAAGTACCCACCCCACAAAGTCATCAACCTCCACCAGGCCAAGCGGATGCTGAACCCGACCGGCGCCGATGGGATCGCGTTGGCCCGCGAGATGGCGAAGTACAACGGCCTGCGCGCAAACGCTGATATTGGTTACGCCACGCCCGGCAGTTTCGGCGACTACTGCGGGAGGAAGCTCGGCCTGGCCATGGTGACCTACGAACTTCCAGGCGGAGCCAACCCTTGGTCGGGGGCCAAGGGATCTCTGCTGGCAGCAATCCGGTTCAAGCTACCTCCAAGGAAGACGTAGTCGCGGACGGGGAGCCCGATGACTGGACAGACGATCGGTGGTTTCGAGATCATCCGTGAGATAGGGCGGGGCGGCATGGGCGTCGTCTATGAGGCCCGACAGGCGTCCCCGCGTCGGCAAGTCGCGCTCAAGGTGCTGCCACCGGAACTCGCACACGTCCCCCAGGTGACGGCCCGCTTCGCCGACGAAGCTAACCGCATGGCGATGCTGGAGGGCCACCCCAACATTGTCACTGTCTATGCTGCCGGAGAGGACCGTGGCGTCCCCTACTTCGCCATGCAGTTGTTGCCGGGAGCGGACCTGGAGCAGCACCTGCGACGGGAGGGGCGACTGTGCCTGGACCAAGCGGCGGAGATCGTGGCGCAGGTCGCCCAAGCGCTGGACTTCGCTCACCAGCGCGGAGTTGTCCACCGAGACATCAAGCCTGCCAACATAATGTTCGACAGCCAAGGCCGGCCACTGGTGACCGACTTCGGGATCGCCAAGGCACGGGAGGACTATCGCCTAACGCAGACCGGGATGACCATCGGCACGCCCGAGTATGCTTCTCCTGAACAGATAAAGGGCGATCCTCTTGACGGGCGCTCAGACTTGTACTCCTTGGCGGTGGTTCTCTACCGGGCGGTCTGTGGGCAACTGCCATTCGCCGCCACAACGCCGATGGCCTATGCCGTCAAGCATGTGAGCGAGCAGCCGCTGCCTCCGAGTTCTGTGGTCGGTGACATTCCCCAGGCCCTTGAGCAGGTAATCATGCGCTGCTTGGCCAAAGAGCCGCATGAGCGCTTCAGCAACGGCCACGAACTGGCCATGGCACTTCGGAGCCTCAGACTTCCGCACGTGAAGTGTGGCGCGGCGCCGCTTCCTGGCACCACCTATGTTACTCCTCGACCGTTGCCGCCGCAGCCGGTCGTGCCAGTACCCTCGCGGATGAGCGGAGCTGTGATCGCGCTCGTGGTGATTGGCGCTCTCGTTCTTCTTGCCGGGATTGCCATCATTGCCACCAGCCAGAGCAGTTCACCGTCTGCGGACCTTCAGCGGGACACAGGCACCGCGGCAATGCAGCCGAGCATGCCGCCACCTCCGTCGGCCGTTGCCTCCCCATCTCCAGACAATGCGCCGCGTCCACCTTCCCCGGACGTCGAGGCATCCGCTGGTGATCATGCGCCAGTATCTCATCCACCCCCCTCGTTTCCGGTGAATGCGGCGACGCCGTCGCACGAACAGACGTCCTCATCTGCCCCTGAGAGCCCCGGCGATGTGGTCAGATCCTACTTCGCCGCCATGAATGAAATGCGCTACAGAGACGCCTACAACCACTTCAGCGAATCGAGGAAGACGGAACTCCCATATGAGGAGTTTCGTGAACAATACTGTGACGCCGACATCCAGATCAGCGACCTACAGTGCGCTGATGAACAGACTATCAACAACAGGAATTTCGAGGTCCCGGTAACCTTCGTGGAAGTAAAGCGCAGGGGCGAGGCGAGTGTCCGGAAGCGCGGCATTGTGCTTGTGACTCAGGAACGTTGGGATTCCGGGTTCAGTATTCGCAACTTGGACATCGCGTCTGACTGACCAATGACAGCGGGGGTACCCCCAAGGCAAGTGCACAGGGTCCGTCGCGTGCGACCGCAGCGTTAGTGCCGTCCCATGTGGAGGGCGGCCATGCCCGCCATGGCCGTGCGCTGGCAAAGCCTGGATGACAGCATCTTGACGGCCTGAGGAACCAGAGATGACCGGGCAAAGCATCGGTGGCTTCGAGATTGTCCGTGAGATCGGGCGGGGGGGCATGGGCGTCGTTTACGAGGCTCGACAGACGTCCCCTCGTCGGAACGTCGCACTCAAGGTACTGCCTCCGGAACTCGCGCACGTCCCCCAGGTGGCAGCCCGCTTCGCCGATGAAGCCAACCGCGTGGCGGTGCTGGAAGGACACCCGAGCATTGTCACTGTCTATGCTGCCGGGGAGGACAAAGGCATCCCGTACTTCGCCATGCAGTTACTTCCGGGGGCGGACCTGGAACAGCACCTGCGGCGGGAGGGGCGGCTATGCCTGGATCAGGCGGCGGAGATCGTGGCGCAGGTCGCCGAAGCGTTGGACTTCGCCCACCAGCGTGGAGTGGTCCACCGAGACGTCAAACCCGCCAACATCATGTTCGACAGTCAGGGCCGTCCCCTAGTAACCGACTTTGGGATCGCCAAGGCGCGGGAGGAGTACCGCCTTACACAGACGGGGATGACCATTGGGACGCCGGAGTATGCCTCGCCTGAGCAGATCAAGGGCAACCCTCTCGACGGACGCTCCGACCTGTACTCCCTGGGGGTGGTCCTGTACCAGGCAGTCTGTGGTCAGATGCCCTTCACAGCCACAACACCCATGGCCTATGCGGTCAAGCACGTGAGTGAGCCACCACTTCCGCCCAGCTCGGCGGTCGGCGACATTCCGCCGGCTCTTGAGCAAGTGATAATGCGCTGCTTGGCCAAGGAGCCGCACGAGCGCTTCAGCAGCGGCCGCGAGCTGGCGGCGGTACTGCGAGGTCTGAGGCTGCCGCATGTGAAGTGCGGCGCGGCGCCACTTCCTGGCACCACGTATGTGACTCCTCGACCGTTGCCGCCACAGTCGGTCGGACCATCGCCCTCGCGGATGAGCGGCGCTGTGATCGCTCTCGTGGTGATTGGCGCTCTAGCTCTTCTGGCCGGGATCGCCATGATCGCCATTACCCAGAACGCCCCGCCACCGTCTGACACGCAGCCGGACACGGGGGCAGTCGCTATGCAGAGCACCCCTCCACCTCCTCCACCGCCGCCGGTGTACACACCCGTCCCAGACAGTCCACCTGCCCCACCGGTTGAGGTGGAGGTACCCGGCAACGCCGAACAGTCGCCGCCACCGCCTCCACCACCACCTCCGGGCGATGGCGACGGCGCTGCTCTCGAGAGGTACTATGGGGACGGCTTCTCCATCCTCAAGCCCAGTGGCTGGACTGACAGCACGAGCCGCACTGGAGGTCAAGGCGTGACCGAACTCCAGGGCTCCAGCGATCAGGTCCGCGTCAAGGTTGACTGGCAGAGCTGGCGGGACAGCGACATCGGTGCGTACCCTCGCTCTCAGGACGCGAAGTGGCGGCAGGGCAGCAAGTTCTACGAGTGCATCTCGATGGAACCATCGACTCTGGGTGGCAACGAAGCTCTCCGCTGGGAGTTCCTGCGCGATGTCGACGGTGTGAGGATGCACACGATTGATGTCTTCGCCAACTGCGGCAGTCGTGGGTATGCCGTCTGGTGTCGTGCCCCCGCCGATGAATGGGATCAGTGGGGTGGGACGTTCGAGCAGATCATCAACAGCTTCCGGCCTGACTGATGGCTGACTGAAGGGGGCATGTGTGGTGAGTAGTCGCCGTCGTCGTGTGCTGTTTGGTTGTCTGATTGCAGCAGCAATCGCCCTGGCCATCGCGCCGCGGCTGTCCTTCGGGGGGCGCACACTGCTGCATCGCGCCGTGCTGCTGAACCGGTATGGCGCGGCTGCTGTCCTGCTGACGCTGGGCGCCGACGCCAATCGAGTGGACAGGCGCTCCGGACAGCCCCCACTACACACGACCGTCTCTGGACACGACCGGGCGCCGATGGTGCGGCTGCTGCTTCGGCACCATGCGCGGCCCAATGAGCGCGACGAGAGGGGAGAGACTGCCATTGATCTGGCTCTCTTGGCCGGGTTCCCGGATCCGATCAGGGCGCTTCTGGAAGGAGGAGCCGATCCCAACGCCACCAACGCCGCCGGTGAGACCGCGCTGCACGTAGCAGCCCGTGGGCGGCCGGAGTGGCTTGACATACTCGTACAGCGTGGTGCCCAGGTTGATCAGGCTGATCTTGCCGGCCAGACCCCGCTCATGGCGGCTGCCGGAGCTGGAAGCGCCGACGCAGTCACTGCCCTGCTGTCGTGTCGGGCTAACCCCAATGCGAAGAACAGCAACGGCCAGACACCGCTCATGCTGGCCAGCCAGCCACAGGAGGGGAGTGCGGCGGTTGCCGCGCTGCTCAAGGGTGGCGCGAAGGTCAAGACGCGGGACGGTGCGGGCAAGACCGCGCTTCACTACGCGGCTGCCGGTGCCTCGAAGGAGACACTCACTCTTCTGTGTGACGCGGGCGCAGACCTGTCCGCTAAGGATGCCGCCGGCATGGAGCCTTGCGGGGCTGCTGAAGAGGCGGGGAATGAGACGAACCAGAGGTTCTTGATCGCCAGGCTTCGGGCCTGCCGCACCATCTTTCAGGCTGTTAGAGAAGGCGACCTGCGCCTGGTACAGCAACGCCTCGATGAAGGCGTTGATCCCAACAAGAGAGATGCTAAGGGCAGCACTCCACTGAGCTATGCGCTTTGGCGGCCAGAGATCGCGGCTCTCCTGATCAAGCGCGGAGCCCGGCCTAGCTCTCTACATGAAGCGGCCGCGGCGGGAAACCTGGCGGCAGTGAGGCACCTCGTGGCAAGAGGTGCGAGTGTCAACGAAGCGTTAGATGAGCACTACCCGTTGTACTATGCAGCCTCGTCCGGGGACCTCGACTCTGTGAAGTACTTGGTCGGTCAAGGGGCGAAGATCAACGCGGTGAACGGCAGCGCATGCGACGAGGCAAACGCGCTGGATGCAGCAGGTGCGCACTTCCCTGTACTGAAGTGGCTGCTGGACCACGGCGCGAAAGCCGGCCCTTTCGGTTACCCACTCATAGGAGCGGTCCGCAGACGCGATGAAGCAGCCGTTCGCTACTTGGTTGCACACGGGGCCAATGTCAACAT
The DNA here is from genome assembly GCA_021372615.1 of bacterium. Lineage (NCBI taxonomy): Bacteria > bacterium. Next base: position 150,017 of record JAJFUB010000013.1, read on the forward strand.
GCATCAGGACATATCGGGGGACACGCCACTGAAAGCTGCGGCATCGGGTGGCAACCTGAGGATGTGTAGGTTGCTGGTCAGCCTCGGCGCGAAGATCAACGACATTGATCCTCATTCCGGTCGTGACGAAGATCCTGTACTGAGCTACGCCGTTGCCAACCTGGCTGTACTCAAGTGGCTTGTGGAGCATGGGGCAAACGCTAACCCGAAGGGCGGCGCCCCCTTGTTCGCCGCTGTGAGCGGGAGCCGTGATAGCGCTGTGAGATACCTCGTTGCTCACGGAGCTAAGCTCAATCAGCACAAGGATTTCGGGTACAGCTCCGAAGTCTCTGACGACACACCACTGAAGGTCGCAGTCGACAAGGGAGACCTCCAGATGTGCAAGCTACTCTTGGACTTGGGCGCAGACGTCAATTACGCGCCGAATGGGGAGACGGCCCTCTGGTGGGCGCAGAGGGACGGGTACGACGACATCGCGAGCCTCTTGCGAAAGCAAGGGGCCAAATGAAGTTACGATGGGTTGGCATTCCCTACGCCAGGACTGGGGTTCGGCGATCTCGCTCTCAGTCCCTATCGATGCCGGAGTTGTGGCGTTAACCGCCCTGGGGTGCGAAATGGCTGATAGGACCATTGGCGGTTGCGAGATTACCCGTGAGATTGGCCGCGGCGGCATGGGTGTCGTTTACGAGGCCCAGCAGTTGTCGCCACGTCGCACTGTGGCGCTCAAGATACTGCCCCCGGAATGGGCGCGTGTCCCGCAGATTGCGCGACGGTTCGAGAACGAAGCCAGCCGCATGGCCGCTCTGGAAGAGCATGCCGGCATTGCCACCGTCTACCTGGCCGGCGATGATCAGGGCGTGCCTTACATTGCGATGCAATATCTGCCTGGTGGTGATCTCGGCCAGCGCCTGCTGCAGGGCTGGCGGCCGAGCCTGCCAGAGATCGTAGCGGTGATCGCCGAGGTGGCCGAGGCCCTGGACTTCGCGCATCAGCGGGGCGTAATCCACCGCGACATCAAGCCGGCGAACATCATGCTCGATGCGGTCGGGCGTCCGGTCGTGACCGACTTCGGCATCGCGCGCGCCGTGGACGAGATCGGCGCCACGATGACGGGCAGCGCGGCCATGACTCCCGAGTACGCCTCTCCTGAGCAGATCAAAGGCAACCCCCTCGACGGCCGCTCGGACCTGTACTCGCTGGGGGTAGTGCTCTACCAGTTGGTCTGCGGGCAGCCGCCCTTCCAGGCGCCCACCGCCATGGCGCTGGCTCTAAAGCACATCAGCGAGCCGCCCCCCTCGCCGCGCGTGTGCTGCCCCAATCTGCCAGTGATACTTGAGGAGATCATCCTGCGCTGCCTGGCCAAGGAGCCTCACCAGCGCTTCGCAACCGGTCAGGCACTGGCGCAGGCACTACGATTGGTCAGCCTGCCAGCGCCGGCGGTGTCATTGCATACTCCGACGCCCGCGCCGGTGGTGGTACCTGTACCCCCGCCACCTCCCCCACAAGCCCGGTCGACTCCTGCCGTGGTCCCGCCGCCAGTTGCTCCTCCCCGCGCTGCCCCGGCTCCGGCCGCGGCGCCGGCGCCGCCGACGGTGGTGCCACCCATGGCCCCGCCGCCGGCTGCGGCGGATACGCCGGCGGTGTCCGCCATGCCGGAGACCGTGGTCGTGCCCAAGCAGAGTGAGCAATCGCCATCGGCAGAAGAGACCGGACGACGTCCCCGGGCGCGTCGCCCGTGGGTATATGTCTGCATAGCGATTGTCTGCCTCGGCGCGCTGGGAGCTGGCGCCGTCGCTCTGAAGGGCCGGCTGACGCCGCCTCCGACGCCCGCTCAGACCGCGCCTCAGACGTCTGCGAAACCAGAGGGTACCGCGCCCACCAAGGGCCAAGGCACGCTCGGGGAGACCGAGACGCAGCCGGGTGCGACGAAGACACCTGTCACCAGCCCGCCGGCTGCGGCGCCGACAGCAAAGCCGTCCGCTGGGAAGGCTCCTGCTCAAGAGCCGGCGCCGAAGAGCTCCGTCGCGCGTCGCCCGCGGGCTGCCGGATCCCGCCGCACCGGGTCGCGTCACACCGGGTCGCGTCACACCGGATCGCGTCACACCGGATCGCGCACCGGCCCAAGTGGCGGGTCAGGCGGCGGCGAACCTGGCTTTCACTGACGGACGTCGGCATTCGCCGTCGTGCCGCTCTGCTCGTGCGAACAAGCGAAAGTGAGATGACTCTCAGCAGTGACCTCTACGCACACGAGCCGGCCATTCACTATGATGCGACTAGCCTTGGTAATGTCCTACCTTGTGCTGGCCGGAGCGGGATGGGCACAGCAGGCCGACCGGGAAGCGCTGCGTCTTCTGAATCAGTCCGACCAACTGTGGAAGGCGGGCCAATTGGACGAGGCGATGAGACTTGCCCGCCAGGTCGTGTCACTGAAGTGCTGCGCCCGATATAGGGCCATGAGCTATGAGTACCAGGCCGACATCCTGGAGAAGAGGGGCAACCAGCAGGAAGCCCTGGACTGCTACCGACAGTCCCAGGCCCTGTTCGATCAAGCCTATGCCGACGCCACCGCCGCCAACGATGACGAGAAGCAATGCAAGGTCCTGAGATGGCAAGTCGGCAACATTGTCCGCATGCTTCAGATCGGGTTGCCAGGCGATGAGGCAAGACGGTGCTACGCATCAGCCAGACAATACGTACGGCTCTCTCAGCCGATGACCAAGCCTGTCGATGCCAAGCGCGAGTTGGAGGATGCAGCCCGGGCAATCGAGCAGCTCTGGTCCGCCATGCCCTCCCACTACGCAGATGTGCTCACTTCCGCGCGGCGCCTGTACGACGCGCAGTCCTACCAGGAGGCGATCACTGTACTGGAGCCGTGGGCCTCGCCCCCTCAGGCTCCGGATCAGGCCACCGACCTGGATGTCGCGGAAGGGTGTTGCCTGCGCGCCCTGTGCCTTTGCCAGATCGCCATCAAAGAGCCGGACGACACCCGCACCGAAGGTATGGTCAAGCAGGCGCAAGATCTGCTGCTCTACACGACGGCGTGCCCGGCGTCGCAGAAGCAGGAGGCGCAGCAGGTCCTCGCGCTGACTACCGAGCGCCTGGGCGAGCGGGTGTGGAAGGCGGCGCTGGACCGAGCCTGGCAGGCGCATGACCAGGGGGCGGTTGATGAGTGCCGCGAGGCGTTGGCCGCCTGGGTGGCCTCGAGTCAGCGACCCAGGGGCATGTCTGAGGCGCAGGCCGGCGAGGGACTCAACCTCATGGCATGGTGCTTGTGCCGCGAGGCCGCTGAGGCCACTAACCAGGCGAGCTTTGAGGACAGACTCAGGCAGGCGCGAGCCCTCATGGATCGCGGCCTCCAAGGCTCCGACAGGAGCAGGCAGTTGGCTGCTACCGCGCTCGCAGATGCCTCCGAGAATCGCTACGCGACTGCCCTCCGCGACGGGAGGACCCAGTACGACGCCAAGGCGTACGCCGAGTGTCTTGCCACCTTGCAACCCTGGATGAATCCTGGGGCGCTACCACTGGGGGCAACCGAACGCCAGAATGCCGAAGCTTTCAGTCTGCGCGGTCTGTCACTATGTCACCTATCGCTGACCAGCGGGGATGACGTCGTCAGCAAGCAGATGATTGACGACGCCAAACGATACTTCGGCTCGACCCACCGACTGCCGCGCGAGCAGAGAGAGGAAGGAGTCTCCGCCCTCGCCGTCGCGCTGGCCGATCTGGGGAAGAAGCAGTTCGCCCGACAGCAATACGCGTCGGCCTATCTCAACCTGAAGGAGTCGTGCGACTTGCTAGACAGTCGGGATCTGCGTTTCATGCTCGGGGAGTGTCACCGGCTGGACCCGGACAGCGCGAAGGCCTACCTGGGCCCCGCCTTCCTGCGCGACTGCATCTTCACCTACCAGCACCTCCTGCAGCAGGCGCCGGACAGCGAGGAAGGGCGAGGCAGTGCCCAGCGGCTGCCCGGGGTCATCCAGCGGTGCAATCAGACCGCGCTGATGCAACTCGATCCTGAACAGTGGGGGACCCCGGTGAACGAGATCGAGCGCCGGCTGCGCACCTCCCTCGTCGATGCGTACGGCACCTGGTGGCTGCCCGAGGGCGCTGTCGAGGGGGGAGGCCGGACCGGATTTCTCTTCGACTCGGTCATCGAGGCGACGACCGGTGCCGATGCAGCCAGACTGGCGAGAGAGCGGGGCGATGTATGGCTGGTGCAGGTCAGCACGCCGAAGACGGAGGCCGATGCGGCGGGTGTGATCGTTCGGGTTGCCTTCACCACCGAGGTCCAGCGGGTGGATGGCACAGAGACTCACCTCGCCGCCTCGATTCAGATGACCTATAAGGCAGATCGGACGACCCGGCGGGACCTTGCAGGCGCCTATGCCGCCGACCTGCTGAGGCAACTGCGCGAGCGATTTCTCACCGACCTCGCGCACCATGTGCCCACTATGCTGGGCGCTGCCGCGCCGGCGGAAGAGCCGTGACAGGCACGCGCATGGCATCTGAGCGGCCCGCGCAGGGGAGTTGTCGGGCAAGGGTGTTCAGTCCATGGCGACAGGCAGTTCTGAGAGAAGGCTCATGGCATGATCGGCACTACCATCGGTGGCTTCGAGATTGTGCGAGAGATCGGTCGCGGCGGCATGGGCGTGGTGTACGAGGCCCGGCAGGTTTCACCACGCCGCACCGTTGCACTCAAGGTGCTGCCTCCGGAACTGACTCACGTGCCCCAGGTGGCGCGGCGGTTTGAGGGTGAGGCGAACCGCATGGCCGCACTGGAACAGCACCCCGGCGTTGCCACGGTCTACGCGGCGGGCGAAGAGAACGGCGTCTCCTATTTCGCGATGCAGTTTCTGGCTGGCGGCGACCTCGCCCAGCGTCTCGCGCAGGGCTGGCGGCCCAGCTCTGCAGAGACCGTTGAGATCATCGCCCAAGTGGCCGAGGCATTGAATTTCGCACACGACCACGGGGTCGTGCATCGTGACGTCAAGCCGGCCAATGTGATGTTCAACGCCACGGGACATCCGGTCATGACGGACTTCGGGATCGCCGTGGCCGCCGATGAGATGCGGGCGACGGTGACCGGCACCGCGGCGATGACGCCGGAGTATGCCTCGCCGGAGCAGATCAAGGGCAACCCGGTGGATGGCAGGTCTGACCTGTACTCCCTGGGCGTCATGCTCTACCAGATGCTGTGCGGGCAACTGCCCTTCGAGGCCCCGACGACTATGGCTGTGGCGCTCAAACACATTAGCGAGCCGCCGCCACCGCCGCGGGCGCTGTGTCCAACGCTCCCGGTCGCGTTGGAGACGATCATTCTGCGATGCCTGGCCAAGGAGCCTCACGAACGGTTTGCGACGGGACAGGACCTGGCACGGGCGCTGCGTTCCGCGGACCTGCGGCCGTCGGGGCCAGCGACGTATGTGCAGCCGTGGGCGGAACCGGCCCCCACCATCGTCGGGACGTCTATCGGCAATGGGGTCTCCCCGGGACCAGTCGCAGGACCGCGTGCCCGCAGGCAGCCGTACTGGGCGCTGACGGCTCTGGCCATAGCCGGAGTGGTGGTCCTCGGCGCCGGTCTGTTCAGCGTGTTTGGGTTCGTGGACGTGCCGGATTGTGCGAACCAGACACCGGAGGAGGCTTCGAGTGCGCTCTCGGCGGCGGGACTGCCGGTGGGCGCCAGATCCGAGCAGAATCATCCGACCATCACGAAGGGCAAAGTCTGCGGGCTGAACCCTGTCGCCGGCAGTCGCGTGATGCGCGGGACCACGATCGCGCTGCTCATCAGCAGCGGTCCGAAGCAGGTGGATGTGCCCGCACTTCGCGGCCGGACCGAAACGGAGGCCCGCACGATGGTGCAGCAGGCCGAACTATTGATCGAGGTCGACCCACAGCGCCAGTACAGCGAAGACATTGGCGCGGGGCTGGTCTGCCTGCAGCAGGAGTCGCCAGGGCGGCGCGTCGATGCCGGGAGTACGATACACGTGGGGATCAGCCGGGGACCGAAGCCAAGGGTGCCGGACGTGGTGGGGCGGACAATGGTCGAGGCGAGGCAGACGCTGTCGAATGCCGGCTTTGGAGCGACCGTCACCAGAGATGAATATGACAACGCATCCCCGGGGACGGTGATTCGGCAAGATCCCTCAGCAGGCGTGGGAGGTGTTCCCGGGACGGCAGTCAGTCTGGTGGTTAGCAAGGGATCGGCGCCAATCCCGCCGCCCCCGCCGCCCACTTCAGGCGTCACAGGTGTCTGGCGGCGGACCCTTCTCAATGGCAGACGGTGCACCACGGTGGACGTCTGGGTAATCAGCAACGACGGAACAGCGGTCTACACGGAAGGGCGGACTCGCGAGGTACATCGCTGGCATCTGGAAGGTCCGGGTGTCATTGCATTTGAGACGGCATCATACTATGTCAGCTTTGGCGGCAACACGATGACCTGGAGCACGAAGTGGAGCAAATCCGGCAAGTCCCTCACCACCACTTTCGTACGCCAGTGACACCGGAGAACGAAATGCGTCTACTGCTTCCCACCGCGTGCGTAGCGGCATTCATGGTAACGACCGGCGTGGTGGTCGCGGATCCCAAGCTACCTGCGCGGCCACAGCACACGAGCTACTCGGTCCTCAAGCGTGTGCCGACGACACAGAAGGCCGTCGCGCTTACCATCGATCTGGGTAATACCGCCAGCCGTTACTCCTTCGGCCAGGTTTACGGATGGGTCACCCAACATGATCTGAAGGTCACGTGGTTCGTCACCGGCTGGTTCATCGAGCACTACCCGGACCTTGTCCTCAAGCTAGCTCAGAGCGGACAGGAGTTGGGCAACCACACCAACACCCACCCCTCCTGCCCGAAGCTGTCGCCGTCCCAGTTCAAGCAGGAGTTGCTGACGGTCGAGACGATGCTGGGCAGACAGGACCTGAGGATTACGCCTCCGAAGTACTTCCGCCCGCCTTACGGTGACACTAGCAGCAGTGTTGTGGACACCGCGCAGAGCCTGGGTTATCGGACCGTGATGTGGAGCGCGACCAGTGAGGACTATGACCTTCACTCCGATCCGCGGGAGGACGCTCAAGATATATTGGACCATACCAAGCCCGGCACAATCATCCTTTGTCATTCCACGCTCGTCTCTGCGAAGGTGATACCACAAGTCGTGCTGGCCCTGCAGGCGAAAGGCTATCTGGTGGTGTCGTTGGGCAAGCTGGTGCGAATGGCGCGAGCTAAGCAGTAACGGGAGGACCAATTCATGCTCGGTGAGGCCATCGGCGGTTTTCGGATCATCCGCGAGTTGGGGCGCGGGGGGATGGGCATCGTCTATGAGGCGGAGCAGCGCTCGCCGCGCCGCCACGTGGCGCTGAAGGTGCTGCCCCCGGAGTTGGCCCACAATTCTGGCGTGGCGGCGCGCTTCCGTGAAGAAGCCAACCGTATGGCGCAACTCGATGGGCATCCCAACATCGCCACCGTATACGCGGCAGGAGAGGAAGACGGCACCGCGTACTTCGCCATGCAGGTGCTGACCGGGGGCGATCTTGAGCAAAGGATGCATCGCGAGGGGCGGCTGGAGCAGAAGGAGGCTGCGGAGATCGCCGCCAACGTGGCCGACGCTCTGGATCACGCCCACCGGCAAGGCATCATCCACCGCGACATCAAGCCCGCCAACATCATGTTCAACGCCCAGGGCGAACCAGTGGTGACGGACTTTGGGATTGCCAAGGCGGCGGACGAAGTCCGCATGACACTGACGGGGATGTCGGTGTGCACGCCGGAGTATGCGTCCCCGGAACAGGTCAAAGGCAACCCGGTAGATGGACGGTCCGACCTCTACTCGCTGGGGGTGGTGCTGTATCGGATGGTCTGCGGGCGGCCCCTGTTTGACTGCGCCAACCCGATGACGTGGGCCCTGAAGCACATCAGCGAAGCCCCCCAACCGCCGGGCGTCTGGTGCCCACAACTCAATGCGCAGTTGCAGGCGATCATTCTGAAGTGCCTGCAGAAGGAACCGAGTGACCGGTTCGCCAACGGAGCCGAGATGGCGCGAGCGCTCCATAGCATCGATTGGGCGGGTGCTTGTGCGCCCGCTGTGGCGCTGGCCCCCACCGTCGCCGTCGCTACGCCTGCAGTCGCGGTGACAGCGGTAGACACAATCTGGCGCGGAGTGTACATCCCCATCCGTTGGCAGCAGCTAATCGCTGCGGCCGGTCTGATCTGCCTCGTCGTTGGCATTACCCTGGTGTTGAGCAGGCCCAAACCTGTTGCCGTCTCACGGTTGGTGCCGCCGGTATCTCAGCCTCAACCACCACCGTTGCCGCAGCCCCCTCCTGCCGACGACGAACAGACGATTCGGACCATGCAGGAAAGATGGCGCTCGTCATGGGTCAACCACGACCTTGACGGACACATTTCGTGCTTCTGGCCGGATGCCAACATCGATGGCACGTCGCGAGACAGCTATCGCGTCTATCAGCAGAAGGAATTCATTCGTCAGCCAACAATGGAAGTCACTATCAGCAACTTGAGCATCAGGCCCAGTGCCACCGGCGATACCGCAACTGCGACCTTCGTCCAGCATTTCCGTGGCACTGGCCCACGCTCCCAATATGAGAGCGAAGGCAACGTGACACACACCTGGAGCAAGCGCAATGGGGAATGGCGGATCAGTCGTGAAGATTTCTCCAAGATCTCATCACATGGACACTAGGTCAATCTGGCAGCGCTATCTCCCAACGGCGCTCTGTGCCATTGGCCTAGGATTGGCGGTATCGGGCCTGTTACTACTGGCTATGCCACCGCCGCATGCCGGGCGCGCGGCTCTGCCCGCGTCGAGGAAGAGCGTCTCAGCCTCTATCCCCTCCGTACCCCCAGCCGTCACAGTCTCCTCCGGACCGCCTGCCCCCACGCCAGTGGCAGGGGCGGAAGCGGCCCAGCCGAGCGCAGTTCAGGCCGACTCATCCGCCAGCCAGAGGATGATGGCACACATCAAGTACCTCTCACGGACTATCGGGCCCCGCGTCGCCGGCTCGAGGCAGGAACGACAAGCCATCTCATACGTCACATCGCAACTGTCGCAGATGGGATATGCGCCGAAGCGGCAACCTGTTGACCTTTGGGCGGATCTCTCTTCGTGCAATGTCATCGCGTCAAGAGTCGGCAACCAGCACCTGATGATTGTCGGGGCACACCTGGACAGTGTTGCAGGCACCCCTGGCGCGAATGACAATGCTTCGGGAGTGGCAGTGCTACTGGAACTGGCGCGGCACCTCATTCGCCACCAACCGGCGGTAACCGTTCGCCTGGTGGCCTTCTGTGGCGAGGAAGGTGAGTACCGGAACGGCCATTCAGTGGCGGGAACAGGCCGGCGAGGGTCCGCCGCTTACGTCCAATCTCTGAGCCAGGATGAACGCCGTCGCCTCATGGCAATGATCAACATAGATATGGTAGGTGCAGGACCGCCCAAGTTAGACGTCGGTGACATGACTGCTTCGGGGGAAGCTCCTGCTTTGTGTTGCCTGCAATTGGCGCATGAGCTGCATGTACCTGCCGCATTCGACCAGTTCGGCGGCAAGAGCGACTATCGCCCCTTCCACGATGCCGGCCTTCCGTTCGTCGCAGTGGCGTGGGGAGACGACCCGTCCCATCACACTCCTGCGGACAGTGTGTCCCTCGTTGATCCTGGCAAGTTGGACCAGACGCTACGTGTTGTAGCGACATATGTTGGCGATGCAGAGCGACTCCGCTCGGAGGGTCTGTTCTGAGAGATCTGTTGGCTGCAGGACGATCTTTGCCGTTGGAGTGGCGAGTTGATGCCCGATTGCGAAGATAACCACCGAGCGGAAGAAGAGCGAACATGCGATTGACTTATCCTGTACTGGCAATCGGATGGATTCTGGCAATGGCGATTGGAGACGGCGTCGTCTGCAAGGCGGACAGTATCGCGCTGGACTCGTCGATCTCTCCGATCGAAGGTTCCTGGGGCTTCAAAGACGTGACTTGTTCGCTCAGGGGACGGGAATTCAGGGGGATTGGGTATCCACAGCCCTCCTGGTCGAACGGTTTCGCATGTTTCAATATCACCGGCTACGCACGCTTTCAGGCCTTCGCCGCTATTCAGGAGGGTAGTGGGTGCAGGGCGACGCTTATCGTTGCACTTGATGGCGCCGTAGTGTGGCAGAAGCAAATGCAGGACGGTGATCCTGTCGTGCCGCTCGACGTAGCTCTGTCTGGACACCGAGTGATGCGGCTGGAGCGGCGAATGCAGGGCGATGGAGCGGATTTCCTTGAGCCAAGGCTTATCCGGGGCAACCCAGTACCGAACCCGTCGCAACCGGGTCCTCGCTACCCGCTGGACGGTCTTTCGACTCCCGATCAGATCATGGCATCGGTCCTGGGCCAGGGCAGATGGCTGTACGGCCTCCCGAACTATCCGAGGTACAACGGCAGCCAGGTACATGCGGCGATCGACATCCGATCAACACTTGGAGCACCCGTCTTTGCCATCACCGAGGGTACTGTTGATCCTAACACCGGCATGCACAGCGGGTTCGGCCCAGGATGGACAACCGGCGGCGTCATAGTCATAGGAAGTCTCGGTGACAACGGGTTACCGTATTACATTATCTACGGCCACACTCAGCCGCCCACCCTGAAGGTGAATAGTCATGTGGCAGCAGGTGACACCATCGGCCATATCGGCCCGTGGCTGGAGCAGGATGGAGAACCGCACCTCCACCTGAGTGTTCGGCTGCGGCCGCTGCCACTCCAAGGCTGGGGAACCCCGAACGCGACGGGCCACGCGGGGAAGACGGGCTGCGAATACGCGGGCAGTCCCCAAGACCTGATCGAACTGGGCTACCGTGACCCGATGACGCTGTTCAATGGGCAACTCCAAGCGGAGATGCATGTGGGGTCCGGGTTGCCAGATCCCGTGCGCGACAAGCTACTGGCCCGCTATCGCGCTGGCTACTATCCAGATCTGGCAGTGAACAACTTGGACCCGGTGCCGCAAGCCACAAACCACATCGGCCGGCCCGCCAATGACGCGCACATCGCTGCGGCACAGGCCTCACGTGTTGGCGCTGGGTACCTGCAGACATTCCAGCGGCACGACGGCCAATTCACTGCCCTCGCTCTCAGCGACGCGGCGGCGCCAGCTTTCTGGATCCATGGTGCAGTGTGGGCTACTTACGCCTCGGGCGGTGGGCCGAACACCCTCGGCTACCCGCGGAGCGAGGAGTACTCTGTCCCCGAGGGACGCGCTCAACGTTTTGAGAAGGCGACCCTGATCTTCAGTACCGTCAGTGGCCTAACCGATATCCACTGGTGAGCGCATGGGCTGAACTGGGCTGCCGCTGCACAATGGATCAAGATGGAGGAGATCCAGCGCCGGTGCCGAAATAGGTTCGCAAGGTCTGACGGCGTTGTCGCCGCCAAGGCCGCTCAGGATGGCTCTGGAGCCCATCCTGAGGCGTTTCAGGCGTTTTCAGTAGCGCAAGGCTCATAACCTTGAGGTCACAGTCTCAGATCCTTGCTCTCGCCACGTTACCAGCCGAGGCCGTCTGAACCGCGGCCCGCCGCAGGCCGTTGGGTACCAGCTTCGCTGCGCCTCAGTCCACCTGTTGCTGGGATGGCCTCCGTCCATTGCGTGAGAGCGTCCACCGCCGGATCAGGTGGGATGCCAGAATGCCGTAAATGGCGGCGTAGTGGGTCCCTGCTCGGAAGCCACAACCGCGACACCTCGCGGGCTGGAGGGGTAGTCGCGACGGTCAAAGCTGCAGGCGGCACCAGAGAACAGGACGTGGTACCCAGAATACCCTGTGCCTGAGTAAGCGCCGGGCGTGATCAGTGCAATGAGGCTGGACTCAACCGCCGACTCCATGGAGGAGTCTGAGCGCCCGCGTCGAAAGAACGTATCGGCTCCACGTAGCTTCAGCGAGTGACAGAAATGGGTACTTGCGCCAGAATTATGCGACCAATGGATTGCCTGCAACTGCCGCGGTTGAGGCCATTTCTGGGTACATACTTCGGCTTACAGACCCACTCTCCACCAAAATGGGTATTAGTCCAGGAATCACCGGCTCATTCTGAGAGGACAATTCCTCGGATTATGTCTTCCTGATCCCCCATTCGCTGCAGCCTCGTTGAGCCATATCACCGCCGGCCAAGTGCCGGTGCGGGAGCGTGATTGGCATGCAGTTCGAGGAAGCAGTGAAGCAGTCCCTCAAGCGCCTGGAGCTAGAGCGCGGGTGCACCTCGCGTACAGCCGAAGCGCACGCTTCCGACCTGCGTATCTTCGTCGGACACCTCAACGAAGCTGGTGTCGGGCCGGACAGCGGGGGCGCCCCGACGGTCACGATGAGGCGTTACGCTAGCTGGCTCGCGGGTAAGGACTATCGCCCGGCGTCGGTGCAGCGGCGCGTCTCCGCGGTCTTCTCAATGTACAAGTGGCTGATCGGTTACGAGCATGAGACCACCCATCCGTGCGCCGGCTCGGTTTTGCCGACGAAGCGTCGGCGCATGCCGGCGTTCCTGACAGCCTTGGCCTGCCAGCTCTGCTCACCCACCGGCCACGTTCACCTGCTGGCCGCCGATGTTGACCTGGATCGCTGGCAGGGCCAGCCTGCGGATGCGGGCCAGGGTCTCGACCGCCCGGAGGTACCGGCGCTGGTTCGCCGACAGGCGCTTCTCCCAGTACTCCGCCTCCTGAAAGCTGCCGCCAGCCTTGAGGAACTCCGAGTACCTGTACTCGGTCAACTGCAGGCGCATCCAGCACAGGACCAGATGGTCAACCAGCATCCGCTCCAGTAGCGGCGAACTCTCATAGCCCAGGTCGCGGCGGATGGCTTCCCGGCCTGCAAGCACTGACTCCTTGGTGGCGGGATAGGCGCTCACGGTCTCGACAACCGAACGGCCCGCCAGTTCTGAGAGATCGCCAGCGCACTTCCACAGCCACGGGACGGCCTTCAGGTGTTCCCGTAGGCTCTCGATGTCCGCCGGGTTGGGGCTCTCAGTGTTGCACCGCTGCAGGACCGCCACCGCTTCTTCCTGTCGCGTGCGTGGCTCGTCAGTCTGAGCTGGCATCTCGTTGCTTCCTCCATTGGCGGTTGTGCGTGTGGTACCCGCTGACCACGAGCACCGCCCCCGTCATCGTCCGGGCGAGGTCCCCAACGGCGTCAATCCGCCGGTCCAACTCCCGCTCCGCCTCCCGTGCGGCCGCGGCTTCGGCCCGGTCAAGCTCGTGCTGTTGGCGCTTCACCTCTTCAAGCCACAGCACCGGCGCGACCCAACTGCGGTTGCCAAGGTACTCCGTCACGACCTTGCCGCCCTCACGCCTGCTGCGATACCAGTAGCCGTTGCGCTGGTAGGCCATTGTCCTACACTCCTTCACTTGCCCCGCTTGCAGCGGGCCAGGATGACCGTCTGATCCTGTCGTCCACTACCTCTGACCGTGGGTCGGTCGCCTGCGTCATGTCCCTGCCCTCTTGGGCATACCTGTGGGGTATGGGCAAGGACAAGGCTTACATATACAGGCACATCCCAGGCCGTCGAACGGGCACAAACGTGCCTGTATAGATTATGTCTTGGCGTAGGGCACCGGAACCACGCGACGCACCGTGCGCGGTTGGTTGGGCTTGCCCTTGGTGCGAGATCGACCCCAGGTCGGGATGCGGACAAGTCCGTTCTCCCGCAGGCATAGCAACGCCTGTTGCTGCACTTCGTCGCGCATGTTGTCACAGAGGTCCCTCGCGGCTTGCTTCGTGAAGAAGAGTCTAGAGCCGGGCTTGATCCCGTGCCGGGTCTCGAAGGCGCAGAGCCCCTGGTAGACGCGGATCGCCTGGTGCCCGACGCGACTTCCCGCCCGCGCCACAAGCTCTTCGGGCCAGGCCCGCAGGTAGAATGCCCTGAGGTCGCAGTCCTTGGTGGATCGTTCCTTCCACGGTCCACGTTCATACCATCCGCAGTTCTTGCGGCCACAGCACAGGCGCTTGACCTGCTGATCCCTGCGGCACCCGCGCCGGCTCCACGGTCGCTTCGCGAACCACGCGAGAAGCTGCTCGACCCGCGCCCCGTCCACGCTCTTGTCCGCGCCCCACTGCCGGAACTGCTCTCCTGCGCCCTTGGGTGTCGGGATGACGGAGAGCAGCTCAGCGCCCACGAAGTAGGTTGTGGCATGGAGACGCCTCCGGTCTCTGGCAAGCTCCTCCGGCTGGAGACAATAGGCCTCCAGCAGGCAAGGCTTGATGTCGGTTGGTTTGCAGCTGAGTCGTTCGGCCAGTTCCGCTATCGCGTAGGCATGGTCATCTTCGTACATGGTTGGCAGCCCCTGTTTGGGTACCGACAGGCAGGGCGACGGGGCTGCCAGGCTCCTCGCCCCACCTGTCGGTCGGACGCTCCCTGCCGCCAGGCAGGAAGACGAGTGACGGGTATCATGACCGGCACGTCCGGGAATGGGGGGCTGGCCTACGGCCGTTCTTGGGGAGTGTCCAGCGTCTGGTGAGGTGCGAGGCGAGCAGGTTCTGAATAGCGACGTAGTGGGTCCGCGCTACCAAGCACTCCCAGAATGGCCCTGAGACGCTCTGCAGGGCCATTTTTCGTGATTCTGGCTTCCTGGACGGATCCTCCGGCAACCGCCAGAATGGGCACTTGGCTCGCAAGTCCAGGCAGTTGTCGGCTAGGGAGTCAGCCCCCATGCGTGCCCCACTGTTGCTCCAAAGCGACGACCGCTGCCCCCTAGAAGCTGCCGTCGGCGAGTTCCTGACCGAGTGCCGCTTGCGCCAGTTGAGCCCCACGACGCTGGAGTGGTACCAGTACGCGCTCGGGCCCTTCGTCCGCTTCGCGGCGGCACGCGGGGAACGCGACGTGGCTGCCGTCAGCCCGCAGACGGTGCGGGCCTTTCTCGCCGACGAGTCGCAGCGTGTGCAGGCCCGGCGCGTGAATCACTACCGACAGGCGGTTGACCGCTTCTATCGTTGGCTGGTGGACCAGGGCGAGGTGGGAGAGAACCCGGCCGCAGGTATCGCCAAGCTGCGGGAGGGCAGACGACTCATCGGCGCCCTCAGGGAGGCGGAGGTCCAGGCCCTCCTCGCACAGCCAGACACGGGCAGCTTCATCGGGCTGCGCGACTACGTGTTCATGCTCCTGCTGCTTGATACGGGGGTGCGTCTGTCCGAGGCATTGGGGCTACAGGTGGCACACCTGGACTTCATCGGCCAGACCTTCCGGGTCATCGGCAAGGGGAACAAGGAGCGGGTGGTAGGCTTCTCCAGCATCCTGCACGAGCATCTGCAGTCCTACCTGAGGCGGCGAGAGAGCGCTCTGGCCAGCATCGGCGCCGCAGAGTGCCCGTGGCTCTTCCCGGATCACCGGGGCGGCCGCGGCCGGCCGAAGGGCTTCCAGATGCGGCTCAAGCGGTATGCGGAAGCCGCCGGTGTGAGCCGGGTCCGCGTGAGCCCTCACACCTTCCGACACACGTTCGCCCTGTACTTCGTCCGGGCCGGCGGATCGCCGTTTCACCTCCAGCGGATCCTGGGGCACACCAGCCTGGACATGTCGCGCCGGTACTGCGAGCTTGCCGACGAGGACTTCCTCCAGCGCCAGCAGCAACTCAGCCCTCTCGTCACGCTGGCTGGGTTCAGCCCGGATCGGCGGCGCCGGATGCGCTGAGGTCGTCACCATGGGTCCACCGGCCCCGGGGTATGCGCCGCGCCAGCCGCAGGTTCAGGTGCATCGTCGCCAGTGGGGTCAGCTCGCGCTGGCGCGCCACTACATCAGCAGCGGATAGTTCGCAGTAGCGCCGACTCGTCTCGAGGCTGTTGTGTCCGAGCACCTTTTGCAAGGTGAATAGGTCGCCGCCACTGCGCACGAAGTTGAGGACGTACGTGTGGCGCAGCGTATGCGGGGACACACGCGCACCGTGTATCCCCGCGGCCTGGCCGTAGCCCTTGATGCGTTTACACCTCAGGTCCAGCCCGCAGGTCTGTGAATCCCTGGTGAGCCTGGATCTGTGCGCGGGCACAAATGTCCGCGCTTGCCGGAGGAACGCCTGGCGATGCGGGACCACACTTGCCGTTACAGGAGTGAGCGCCAGGAGCGTTAGGGCCCTGCGGCCGGCTTCGGCTTCTGCGCCCGCAGTTGGCCTCGCAGACTCAGAAGCCCCGCCGGGGGGCATGCTTCGGGATATTGCTCCCAGTAGATGCTCAGTGCCTCATCTATGAGCGCCAGTCCCTCCTCGACACGGCCAGCGCGCGCGGCGATCACAGCCTTCAGGCGGCGCGCACCGATGCCCTTGGGATCCGCGGCCATCAGCAGCGACGCCGCCTGACCTGCCCCCGCCTGATCGTCGCGGACGATGTAGTACCAGCCTTGCTGATAGAGTTTCTCCGCCGCCATGGCCTGACTGAGCGGCACGGCCTCCTTCTCCACTCGCAGGCGGCAGCGATCCGACCGTGGAGCGGCCGCGCCGGCCGGTAGCCCCTCCACCCGCTTCGGGTCGAAAGCCACACCCAGCGTGCACTCGCCCTCCGGCAGGGCCATCGTTTCCTCCGGCGTCAGCCACCATTCGACTGCGGTACAGTCGTCTGCGGCGAGCGAGAGCTGCGCGCCCTCCTGCTTGACCAGGTGCAGCGGCCACGATGCCACAGCCCCTTCCGCGTTCCTGACCGTCACTGACAGCGCCTCAGACCATGACCCTTCCGTGGCCGTGATGGTGAGAGGCTGTCCCGACGTGTTGGTGGCTGCGCGGGAGGTCTCCCGCCACAAAGTCAGTTCAAGCACCAGCGGCCAGCCCTGGTAACGCGGCGATCCACCAAAGACCGACGGTGATAGGACCAGGCGCGGGGCGGCCTGGGGAGGGGCAGCTGCCGCTTGCTGTGCCTGCACCTGCGGGCACCCGCAGGCACAGCTAAGCGCCAGCAGAGACACCGTCCGGACTGTCCTCCAAACGAGATCGAGGGGCGGCATCCAGAGCCTCCTGCAGTTCGGCGTCGCCAACGCGCACCTTACCTAGTAGGCGTCGTTCACGCGGATCTGATCTGCGCAGTTTCCCCGGCCCTCGGCGGCATTGCCGTACCGGGCCCGCGGCGACCGGCTTGGTGCGTTTACGCCCGTGCCGACGGCGGTGGTGCACAGACCAGCGCCGGGCTCCTCCTGCCGCCCGAATTCCGTCAGGAAGTAGCGCACGTTGCCGATCTTCGGCACTGCTGCATCCGCAAAGCTATAGCGCATGACGCAGCTCTCGCAGCCGCTGTGCTGGCCGCGCTGGTTCCCGAGAGTAATGCGTGCCCCGAGCCCGACTCCTAACGGCCTGAATGGCGTACCATCCTCGCACTCCACCACAACGAGCAGCCCCGGCGCACCAGCCAGAAATGCGTCTCTGCTGCTGTACTCCTTGAACACCGTCGCCCCCGAGGCAGCGTCCTTCTCTGTTTGCCACCAGACCAGAGCATCGAAATGGCCGTGGTGCCAGACATTGCAGGTGTGCAGCAGCTCGTGTGCTACCACGGAATCAAGAACGCGGTGCGTCTTTGCGCCGATCGTTCTCTGGGTCTCCGTTGCGGGATCAATCACGACCTCGGTGATGCCCTTAGGTGTAGCCGGTCCCCCGATCGCCTCGCACCGACCGGAGCTCCCGGTTCGCTGCCCCAAGAGGACCCCATGCTGGTCGACCACGTGCGGGCCCTGCGCGTGGTTGCGGTTGACCACGCGGGAGGTGCCCAACTCCTCCACCGTCAGGTCACTGTGGACTTCGAGCTTCGACAGATCTCTGAAAAGTTGGATGCCAGGTTTCAGATTCCCACCGACCGTATCACAGAGGAAGTAGTCCTTCCTCTTCGGGTCGCCGCAGATGAACTCTCCGTCCTCGAGGAAGCCGCGGTACTCCTCCCACAGCGTCAGGCCGTCGCCGCTGGTGCGGTCACCGGGGGGGCCTGCTCGTCATCCACCTCGCCGGATTGACCACTGACGCCCTTGTCCTGCTCCCAGGCATCCGCAATGTGATTGCCATCTTCGTCGTAGGGCAGGCCGACTTCCGTCCGATCGTCTTCTTGGAGGATGGCAGTGATGGGAGGGCCGTCGCTCAGTTCGGCCACGACCTGCAGCCGCCCGTGCGCGCCGCCGTCGAAGCAGGAGACGGTGATCGGGCACTCCGTGAGCTTTGGCTTGCTCCGGGCGCCCTGGCCGTTCGGGTCGACCTTCTCCAGACCGGCATTGTCGTCCTTGAGGATCTTCAGGTCGGGCTCCGTATCGTTCCACGGGCTGTTCATGCAGGAGCCCGGCTCCTTGCTGGTCTCCAGGAGCTTGAACTGGAAGGTCGCCGTCGTATTCTTGGGCTTGCCCCCGGTCTTCTTGTCCCGTAGCTCGACGTTGAAGCTAATCGTGCCCCCGGCCGTCCCCTGCTTGGTGCTCGCGGGCGGAATCCACTTCTTGTACTCGCCCGTCGGCTTGATGATCGCCTCTACGGGGGAACGGTTGTAGCTGTAGGTCCAGCTCACCTCGGCGGTCCACTTCTCCGTGAGGGTGGTGACCAGACCGGTGCTCGTCTCGTCGCCCCGGTTCACCGGCTCCCCGCGGATGGTCTTGGTGCCCGGACCGCCAGACCTGCTGAGGTGCCCCGAGACCGAGAAGCCGGGCTGCTTGGGGTCCCAGGTGCCCCGCATGTCCTTGAGGGTGTGAAGCTCCTGCTCCACCTTGTGAAACCCCTCCTGAGCCAACTGCGGAGGCCGGAGGGCGCCGCTCGGGTACAGGTTGGGAGCAATGGTGTGCTCCCGGTCCTCCTCGTCGTGGAGATCGCCCGGCCGGCGCTGGGGCCGTATCCTCCACGTCCAGCCCCTTTGGTCTCAACCTGATCCACATTCGGAAAGGGGCTCAGGACGATGGTATACGTGCTTAGCGGCAGCATCAGCACTACACTGCCCATCCCGCTTGCCAACGGTGGGACGCCTTTCCGTGCGGGGTTCGTAGGGGCGGCGTATGTCCAGCTGCCGTCCTCCATGGTCTGGTATCTGAAGGGAACCAACTCGCCCCCGTGCGGGACAGCTTCGACGCACCGGGTCAGGTTTCTGAGGCCACCGCCGCCCGAGCAGAGCACCCGGGAGTCTTCCTTCATCTCGAAAGGCACGCCCTGGCGGTAACGCCAGTTGGTCGTGCCGGTGAAGGTCAGCGTGATCCCTGCCCAGGTCTCGTAGACCTTGTCCTGCGACGTGTTCACGGGCCCGGACTTGCCCGTGTCATGGCACGTATCTCGTTTGGAGTAGGTGCCGGTATACACGGCTCGGACCCACAGCGTGCCTTCCGGTTCATCCTGGGCGAAGGCTCCCACTACTGCGGTCAGCAACAGTGTGATCACCTGCAGCGCGAAGCGACGCATAGGTGTCCTCCATCGTGCGAACGGCCCACGGCCCTACTCCGAGGTTCGGCTATTGTATACCATGCTCCTGCTCGAACGGTGTGGTCAGCATCTCAGCCTTACGCTCATAGGAAGGCCCGCGCGACGTTGAATCAGCAGCTGGGAGTACAGTTGGCCCGATCGCCTCGGAACGTGCCAGTTGGGGGCCGGCTCTTCTGTGTCAGCCTACGGAACACGCCATCGAGGGTAGGCGCGTCTGGACACGCCTGGTCAGAGGCGCGGAGGAGGGCGCGCGCACCGCAGGGGGAACTACCCCCTGGTCTCTGGCCCCCCCCCGCACAAGGACTGATCACAGAGGGCCGACCGCCCAGAGCTCAGTCTTTGGTCATCCTTGGAGGGTTACCGGTCAATGGTGGGCAGATAGTTCGGCTCACGATGACACTCTCTTGGGGGCTATCAGACGTGCCTCCTGATGTGAGCTAAGGACTGGAAGTGCCCTCGCAGGTCCAGCCAGTGCCCCCTCAGGGGAAATCCCCCTCACTCGTTACCCATGACGCTGCAGAGCTACCCCGATTCGCGCGTTGAAGCGCAGTGGCACACAGCCCTGCCGGACTGCAGCCGCGTCCAGAGAGATCTCGGCGGCTCACTGAGGCGCTTGGCGTGATCCAGCTTCACGCCGCCGTACTCGGGGCGCCAGCGGTAGAAGGTCTGCTCGGTGATCCCGATCTGCTTGGCCGCCTGCGGAATGGTGGCCCCCTGGCTGATCAGCACTTCAGCGTCCCGCAGCTCACCGATGATCTGTTCGGGCGTGTGACGCTTGCTCGGTATTGACAGACGACCCCTTTCATCGCCTCCAGCTGCCTCCATACCAACATAGCAGCTGGAGCCGTTCTGGACGGCTAGGTCAGCAATGATACCGCGCAAGCGGAGCACACTTCTCCGGAGTAGCCGTTCGTGCCATACGTAGTGTTGGCGTAGCAGGGCAGAAGAACCATCGGCGAAGCCTTCGCGGGCAGGCCCCCGCGCCTCCGCCGGCGAAGAATCATCCGTCTCAACTAGTCTGGATCATGGAGGTGGTATTGATGTGCCAGTTCTGTCACCAGCACGGCGATGGGAAGAAGTGGTACCTCAACGCCAAGAACTACTCTGATGATCTGCTCAGCGATGCGCGCCGCCGCCAGTTCAGCAAGGCGTTCGCCATTCCGGAGAGCGGAATGAGAGACCCGGTGGTCGGGCTGGAGAAGCTGGCCCGGGCGCCGGCCATCGTGCAGAATATGCTCAAGCCCCGCATCGTAGGGCGCAGCAAGCGTGTGCACTTCGGCCAGGTCCTGCCCCTCGAGGATGTCGCGCAGGTCTTCGCCTTCCTGGGCTCGATCGTGCGCGTCCCCTGCATCTGCCGCACGGTGACGGTCGGGCGCGAGGTGGGCTACTGCTACGGGGTCGCCCTGTCGCCCGGTGGCGGCATCTTCAAACTGCTCGAAGGCCTCGACAGCAGCTACATGGGCGGGCCTGATACCAGCCAGTTTGACCACCTGACCGCCGAGGAGGCGGTTGCGGCCTTCCGCGAACACGAGCAGGAGGGCTTGTGCCATACAGTGTGGACCTTCATCACCCCGCTCATCGGCGGGGTCTGCAACTGCGACCGCCGCGACTGCCTGGCCATGAAGTCGACCATCGGCTATGGCCTGAAGATGATGTTCAGGGGGGAGTACGTGGCGAACGTGGATCCCGACCTGTGCGTCGGCTGCCGGGCCTGCATGCGAGCCTGCCAGTTCGGCGCCCTCGGTTTCGGCCCGGCCGACAAGAAGGCCTTCGTCGAGCCCCGCGCCTGCTACGGTTGTGGCATCTGCCGCAGCGCCTGCAGCAAGAACGCCATCGCGCTGACGCCGCGCGCCGAAGTGCCCGCCGCGGCAAACCTGTGGTGACCGCCGGACAGCAGGGCGAGCCCTCCTGCCGTCGGCAGACCGCGTGGCCTTGTCTTGAGTCAGCGGGGACGGGGGATCAGGACCGACGCCGGGCGGTCGGCATTGGCGATGTTGACGCGCCCGTGCGGTCCACAGGCGAGACCGCAGGCATCGGGGTGTGATCTGTCCCTCCCACCAGTCATTCCCCCTGGGAGCTCTGACACGGCCGAAGACCCGCACCAACCGCTCCTCGCGGCCTCGTCGGTCTCGCTCTCAATGACATAGACATTGCCCCTGGCGTCAACTCGCATCCCATGTCGGGAGTTGATGCGCCTCAAGTGCCAGTCGGGACCGGCCCGTCATCGCGCTGGTGTCTCCGCCATATACGGCTGCGGGCTGCGCCACTCTTGACTGCTGCCGCCCATCGTCGGGCGCGCCTGGGACGGCGCGCCACTGTCAGTCGGTACCGTTCCGGCTCCAGGATGAAGAAGGGTCACGGTGCAACGACAGGGAATGCCCCCTCGTTCTGGTGGCCCCCGCCACACTGGCTGATCACAGAAGGTCAGCTGCCCAAAGCCCTTCATTGGTCGCATTTGGAGGGCCATCAGTCAATAGTAGGCATACAGTTCGGCGCACAATGGCACTGTCTTGGGGGCTATCAGACATGCCCCTTGATGTGTGCTCGTAGCCGAGAGTGCCCTGTGCCGGGGGCTCTAGCCCCCGTCTTGGTACCACCCGGAGTGAGAGTTCTGAGCCTGCAAGACGTAGTCTGGGGCCCGTCTCGGGGGCCCCGTCTGCCGTGTCGTGGCCGTCGTCCGGGCTGCCCTCACCTCGTGCTTCAGCAGCCTGTTTCGCGGAATCCGCAGGCGGCATATCCCTCAAGGAGCCATGCGGCCGTTCGCCGTTGTAGTCCTCGCGCCAGGCGTCCAGTTCCCCCTGGGCATCAGCCAGACTGAGGAACCAGTGCTCGTTGAGGCATTCTGCCCGTAGACGGCCGTTGAGCGACTCGCAGCAACCGTTCTCCCAGGGGCCGCCATGCCCCCCATGGCGGCACACGGGACAGGCCATGCCTGCCGCCCAGCTAGCACCGGACTCAGCGCGCTCGGTTGACACCGCACCCCACATCACGAAGGAGGACTTCCCCCATGAGCCAGACCACCCACGCTCTGCTGATCTCCATCGACGGCCTGCGCCCTGATGCGCTGGCCCTGACTCATACCCCTGTTCTCGACCGCCTGATCGCGGACGGCGCGAGCAGCATGACCTGTCGCGCAGACATGCCCTCGGTGACCTTACCTTGCCACCAGACCATGCTGCGCGGCGTGAGCGTCGGGCGGCACGGCGTCACCACGAACACCTTTCACCCGCTCGCGCGGCCTGTACCCAGCCTCCTTGACGCGGCCCACACCGTCGGCCTCAAGACGGGCACGTTCTACAACTGGGAGCAGTTGCGCGATCTGTCTGATCCCGGCAGCCTGGACGTATCCTGCTTCTCGCGCGAGTTGGACGTGCCCGCCGGTGATGACCGCGTGACCGAGGTGGCAGTCGAGTGTATTCGACGGTATGACCTGGGGCTGGCGTTTGTGTACCTGGGGCATCTCGACCTGGCTGGTCATCGGGAGGGATGGATGTCTGAGGCGTACCTGAACGCCATCGCCAATGCAGACGGCTGCATTGGTCGGCTGATCGATTGCGTGGAGCAGCTCGGAGGACGGGAGAGCGCTGCTGTCTTGGTCACGGCCGATCACGGAGGCCATGAGAAGGTCCACGGGACGGAGACGGACGAGGACATGCTGGTGCCGTGGGTGCTATGGGGGGCAGGGGTCCGCTGCGGCCATGCGCTTGAGGGCGAAGTGGACTTGCGGGACACGTGCACGACGCTAGCTCACCTCCTGGGCCTGCCGCGGAGCGCCGAATGGGAGGGCAAGGTCGTCACGGAGGCGTTGCTTCCCCGGGACTGAGCCTTCCGCGCCTCCACCAGCCGTCTCGCAACCGGCGACCCGCCGCACGCCTCACAATCGCGGGCTTTGCCGAGCCGCGGCGCCGGCCGCTGCAAGTCGCGCCTCTCCGCCGTTGCGCTGGCCAACGCGTCGGGGTGATGAGCCTGAGGGTTCCAAGTGAGTGGTCGCAAGCACCGAGGCGCCACTGGCTGTGGGTGGTGCAGAACGGGTCTGCGAGTAGCTCCGAGATCTCAGTTCGCCGCCGGCCGGGGAGGGCGACCTACCGGGAGATGCCACGGTCTCGTTGTCGGGCGCCTCAGCTCTCCAGTTCCTCCAGCAGGCCCACGGCTGTCTCGACGATCGGTTCGCCGAAGCCGGGCAGGTACGGACTGGAACTGGGCTCGTAGGCCCCCTCCTCGGACGCCCGGCGGGTTGGAGTGTACCCTACGCTATCACTTGCCAGTTCCAGCACCATCGTCTGGGCAAGGCGGGAACGGCGTTTGACCTCCAGCCCCGGTTCGACGAAGGGCTCGCCGCGTGTACCGACCAGGGCGAGGTCGCCGATGCGAAGAGCCTGCACGACCGTGGCGTGAGCCCGGGGCGACTCGGCCTCGAAGCGGCGGACGCGGCGCTGGAACGACCGCCCACCCATCAGGACCGGCTCGTCCGCGGCGAGGCGGTCCTCGATGTCCTGAGCCATGGCGAGCTCTTCCGCGGTGGCGGGCGGGCGTGGGTCGAGTGTCACTTCGGCCAGCACCCCGGCCACGGGCGCCTCGCCGATGGACTCCGCCCCGTCCCATGGCCACAGGGCGTTGGCGCCTACGATGGCCGCTGCACGCTCGCAGTGCTGGTAGTGGTCGTTGCGGTTGGTGGCACGCCCCATGACGTCTACGTTG
The DNA here is from genome assembly GCA_021372615.1 of bacterium. Classification (NCBI taxonomy): domain Bacteria; species bacterium. Next base: position 174,099 of record JAJFUB010000013.1, read on the forward strand.
CTGATGTCCCCGGAGGCCCCGTTGGACAGAGTGGCGACGAAGCTCTCCGCTCGCGGGCGCTGGAGCAGCGTGCCGAAGACCCCGAAGTAGTCAGCCGAGAGCGCAGTGAAGTCGTCTGGAATCCCCACATAGCGCAGGGCATAGTTTGCCAGCGCGCCATGGACCAGGATGACGGGCTTGCCGTCATCTGCCATGGGGCCTCCTACTCCTAGAGCTGCTGACGAGCCACGCGGGCTAGCCAGGTCGCTGGGCCGCAGTTGCCAGGGCTCGCACTTGCACAGTGACTTCGTCGTCCTGCCTGGTGGTTCTCCCCCGGTTAGCACCTGCCTCTCCGGGAAGAAACCAACATAGCAGCGTGGGGGAGGTGCGGCGGCGTCCCGGGGGAAGTTGGCTCCCATCCATCTTGCTCGACATCGCGCCTGTGCCACTCACATGGGAAGAAGGCTTCGCTCCATGCAACGCAACCGGCCTTTGGGGGTAAGCACGTCTCTGTTCCGCAGCACTCTGGGGCCGAACTCGGAGCTGGACGGTATCCGCGCGCTGCAGGGAACGCGTATCAGCCACATCGAGTACTTCTGTGACGAGAGCGATCGCGACCGCACCAACCGGCAGCGTCTCGCTGCAGTGAAGCGGGCAGCCGCTGACTGTGGCGTCTCCATCTGGAGTTGCCACGCGCCGTTCGGCACCACGGACATCTCCGACCGCGATGACAGCGTGCGGCTCGCCTCCGCGCAATGCGTCATCGAGACGCTGGATGCGGCAGTTGAGCTGTCGGCGGGGAGAGTGGTGGTGCACGGCAGCCGCGAACCGATTGTCGATGAGGAGCGACCGCAACGACTGGACCTGTGCATCCGCAGTCTCAGCGAGCTTGCGAGGCAGGCCTCAAGACGCGGAATAGCCCTGGCCCTGGAGCTTCTGCCTCGTACGTGTCTGGGCAATCGCAGTGCCGAGATGCGATACATCCTTGACCACGTCGACGGTGACGTGCGGGTGTGCTTTGACGTCAACCACATCACCCTCTATGAAGGCGCCCGTGAGGCCCTCGGCGCCCTGGGCACTCGCATCGAGACGCTGCATATCTCTGATCACGATGGCGTTGATGAGCGCCATTGGGTGCCGGGCAAGGGGGTCGTGGACTGGGCCGATTTCGTGGCGGGGCTTGACGACATCGGTTACCAGGGCTGTCTGATGCATGAAGCACGAGACACTGAGCTTGACCTGGCAGGGAACCTGAACGCGATTGGTCAGGCGGCAGGAACGTACCTAACGCTGTAGCAGGCGGTGACCAACAGGAGCGTCGGACCATGAACTACGGTCTTGCCAAGGTTGACATCACCCCGCGTCTCGGGGTCGAACTGTACGGGTTTGGTCCTTTCCTGCATCGCCACGCGAAGGCTGTGCGCACGCCGTTGTGTGCACGGGCGCTGGCAGTGTCCGATGGCACGAACACGTGCGTCCTGGTCAGTTGTGACCTCGTCGGCCTGTCGCAGGAGTTGGTGCAGGAGGCGCGCGAGCGGGTGTCGGCGGCCTCCGGGGTGCCGGCTGCGCACGTCTGCTACCACTGCACCCACACGCACTCGGGGCCGGCCACCAAGTTCGGCATCGGCCAGGGCGAGCCGGATATGGCGTATCTGGAAGTCCTGCCGGTACGGCTTGCGGAGGCGGCCCTGCGAGCGCTGGATGACCTTGGACCGGCTGAGCTGCGTCATGCTGTCGTGCCCTGCGAAGGCATTGGCTATAACCGCGAGTATGACGCGCGACCCTCGCTCGCAGAAGCCCTGCGCGAGGACTGGCGGCCGGCGATGCCCGAGCTCACCGACACCGAGGCCCACGTCCTGCGCCTGCAGGGAGAGCGGGGACTGCGAGGCTTCGCCTCGTACTTCTCGTGCCACCCCGTCGTCGGATCGGCCAGCAATCTCTACATTCACGGCGATTTCCCGGCGGTGGCAACGGGTCTGCTCGAGCGCGAGCATCCCGGCAGCATGGGGCTGTTCCTGCAGGGCTGCGAAGGCAACATCAACTCGTGTGTCGTGCATCACGGCGAGCAGGAGTCCTTGCTGGCACTGGACGTCATCGCTTCGCGCTATACCCGGCAGATTCGGGAGGGCCTGAACCGAGCAACGCCGCTGGCAGGCGATGGGGTGAACGCCGTGAGCAGGCGCTTTCCACTCACGCGCGCTCCCGTGCCAGTCGAGCGACTGCGGGAGGAGCTGGCAGCCTGGGAGGCCGTGACCAAGGCTCCGGGGGCTGCAGACGAGGCGGGGGAGATGCGAGCGGCGGCGGTGCGGACCGTAGCCTTGCGGCGAGAGTTGTCGCGCCAGGCGCGCGGAGAGGTCTTTGACGAGACGGTGGAGGTGCAGGCGCTGCGTCTGGGCGGCGTGACCGTCGTCGGCGCGCCCTTCGAGATCATGCGCCGCTATCGGGTGCGTGTTCAGGCGGAGTTCGCGACGCCTGTACTGGTGATGAGCCTGTGCAACGGCGCCTCGTGCTACGCTCCTGAACGCGAATCGTTTGACCTCCCCGGCAACTACGCGGCGCAGATCGTGCCCTACCTCGTGGGCTGCCCGCCCCTGGCGCCGTCTGTGGAGGATGAACTGGTGGCGGCCATGATCAGCGTGGTCGGGGAGGCTAACGCCACCTGCGCATAAGCGAAGGCTCCATCACCGCGGCGGCGAGGAAGACGACCGGACGTGCCCAGAGGTCTGAGACGGCGATCCAGCGGCCTGAGGCCAGCCGCGCATGTGTGGAGAAGAAGGTGGATGCTGTGTCGCCGTCTCTGTCTGTGTGCCTGTTCCTGATGGGTTCTGTTTTGGCCGCAGCCCTCGCGCAACCGGCGCCTCAGGAGCCGAACCTCATTGTGGGCCCGGCGCGGGGACCGTGGCGACGGCTGTTTCTCGATGCGTTCGTGGTCGAGCGGCAGGCATTGCGTGGTCACCGGACGGGCTTGTCTGGAGCAAGCCTGTCGGGGGACCGGTCTTCGTGGCCGATGACAACGACCCTGACGCGACGCAGACCTACGGCATCTCTGCCTTCCCTTATCAGGGCCTCTATCTCGCCCTGCCGTGGATCCACCATGCGCGCTGGTTCAAGTACGGCAGCTACACTGATGCGCGAATGTACCAGGTGGAGCGCGACGGCCCTTGGATGATGGACGCCCAATTGGCCTGGAGTTGGGACCTGGTGAACTGGACGCGGCCGCCCGCGCGGGCACCGTTCCTGCCCCTGGGCGCAGAAGGTGAGTCTGACGCCGGCATGGCCATTCCCGCCAAGGAGCCAGTCCAGTTCGGCGGCCGGCTGCTGTTCTTCTACGGTGGCTTCCCCGGACCGCACAACCAGGCAGCAGGCTTCCCCAAGGCTGCCACAGGCCTGGCGACACTGCGCCTGGACGGCTTCTGCAGCCTGCAGGCCTTGGCCCAGGAGGGATGGCTGATCTCGCGGCGCGAGGTAATGACGAAGCCGCGAGTGACGACAAACGCCGCAGTGAAGCCTGGCGGCTACGTCGTGGCGGAGCTGCTGGACTCGGAGAACCAGGTCATCGCTGGCTTCTCTCGCAACGACTGTGTGCCTTTCAAAGGGGACTCCGTCCGACATGTGCTGACATGGCAGACGGCCCAGTTGCCTTCGGGGCAAGCCGAGGGCGACAAGCAAGTGCGCTTCTTCCTCAAGAACGCGGACCTGTGTTCATACCTGCCGGAGTAGGCGCCAGTGGCAGTGGCGGGAGTGTGGCCGCCGGCCCTCATCCGGCTGCGTGGGCAGCTCCATCAGGAGCATCACAAGCAGGTGAAACGATGGCAGCAGGCAACCGGACCGTACTTGTAGTGCTTGACAGCCGCAAGTCCGCCGAGCGGCGCAGCGCCGATCAGACTGTATTCGCTGCTCTAGATCACTTTGGGGTGGCGTGGGAAGTCCTCGACGGAGGGGACACCATGGGCACGATCCCGGCTTACATCGCACCCCGCGCGCTCTACGTCCTCGCCCATGATGGCGCTGGGGAGTCGCTCAAGCCGGAGGCGGCCCAGCAGATTGCCGACGCCATCAACCGCGGTGCTGGCCTGGTGAGCCTCGACCGGCAGGCCCAGCAGTGGCCGGGGGCACTGCGCGCCCTCCTGCCGGCAGACCTTGGCGAGACGCGCACGGGCGTGCTCCGCTTCGCCTCGGAGGCCTCGTTCATCACCTTCGGCCACGAGGCGGGGGAGGAGATCGAGTTGGGGGAGGAGATCGCGGTTCTCTCGCTGCCCGCAGCCGAGGGTTGGGAAGCGCTGCTGACCGACGCGCAGGGTCAGACCGTGGTGGCCTCGCGGCCCGCTGGACAGGGCCGTGTCGTCATCTTCGGTACCGGTGAGAAGCTCTATGCGGAGGGCGTCTTCGGCCATGTCCGCGGCATTGACGGCCTGATGTGGCGTTCGCTGGTCTGGGCCGCCGCCAAGCCCTTCCCGATGCGCTGTCTGCCGCCCTACATCACCGCGCGCCACGATGACTGCAATGGCACCTATAGCGCCTTCGATTACGTGCGGGTGCTGAATCGCTACGGCATCGCCCCGAATCTGGGCCTGTACATAGACGAGATGGGCCCCACCGACTGGGCGGCGGTGAAGCGCCTGTATGACGCCGGCGGAGCCGACATCTCGATGCACGCCTTCCGTGACGACTTCTATATGGCGCGCCCAGACTACAAACCCTTTGCGGTCCTGCCCGACAAGCCTGATCTGTCATGCGGCGGCACCCGGACCCTCTACGAGGGCCTGTCCATGGACCACGACACTGGCCTGGCCCTGCCCATGGAGACCATCTACCGCAACTACCGGCGGATGGATGAGGCCTTCGCAAAGGCCGGCATTCGCCACAGCCGGGTGCTCAACGCGCACTTCGGCGAGGTTGCCTGGCCCGCCGTGCCCCTCTTCCTCGATCGCGGCGTGGACATGCCGTGCAACACGTGCGCGATGGGCCAGCTCTTCGGCAACCAGCCGGTATGGCGACCGCGCCCCTACGGCATTCGAAGCGAAGCCGGGCGCTATGGCATGACCAGGGATCGCTGCCCGCAACATCCGGGACTGACCATGATCTGGGCGGGCGCCGCGCCAGTTGGCAAGGAGCGGAGGACCGGTGACATCCTGCTGGGGCGGACACCGTTCATCGGCGAGTCCGATGTTCCGAGACTGGCCGAGGCCGCGCAGGCGGGCATAGCCAACCTCAAGGTTGGCGTGGATGCCATGGGCTACGGGCTGCTCTTCACCCACGAGGAGCGCATCAACGCCATCAGTCTGCAGGACTGGGAGACTGTGGTGAACTCGATCATCCGTGGCCTGGACGGCTGGGACGTGGAATACGCCGGACGCGAGTACGTGGGTATCATCTGCAAGCGGCTCCTCGACTCCCGCCTGGTCCGCGCCGAGTTGACCGAGGAGGGACTGCGCTGTGAGCTGTGCGGGCAGACGGACGGCCCCTCCCCGCTCACGATCTGGGAGAATGACGGTGATACCTGCACCCGGCGGGTGGTCGAGGTAGACACGATAGATGGGTACGCGGCCGTCGTGCTCTGACGGCCCGTTGTGAAGCCCACGAGCGGGCCCATCCCAACAGAACCGAGGCAGACGGCACATGAGCACCAAGATCCGGATCGGCTGGTCACAGCAGGACATCACGCCGCGCGTGCCGGTGGCCCTGTGGGGGCAGTTCAACCTGCGCCTGGCCACGCGGGTCCAGGATCCGCTGACCCTGACGGCCCTGGCGGTGGACAATGGCGACGACCATGCCGTGATCGTCTCGATGGACATCTGCGCGGTCCGGCCCGAGGTGCTGAGCGCCGCCCGGGCGACGCTGGCGGAACGGCTCCCGGACTTCGACCCGGCCAGACTCATCGTCAGCGCCACCCACACGCACACGGCGCCCTGCGTGTCGGGTAGCGGCTGGCACACTGACGCGGAGTATCTCGCCCCGCGCGCGAGAAGTACCCCGACTTCATGTCCATCGCCGAGTACACAGAACTGCTCACGGGGGCGCTGGTGACGGCGGTCAGCGGGGCCTGGCAGTCACGGACGGAGGGGCATGTCGGGTGGGGCTACGGGCACGCTGTCGTGGGCGAGAACCGGCGCGTGCGCTACTTCGATGACAGCGCGAAGATGTACGGCAGCACCAGCGTGCCGGAGTTCTCGCATATCGAGGGGCACGTGGACCATGGCGTGAACATGCTGTTCACGTACGACGCGGCGCGGCAACTGACGGGCGTGCTGATGAACGTGCCCTGCCCGTCGCAGGCCAGCGAGAGCGGGCAGGATTTCGTCTCGGCCGACTTCTGGCATGACGTCCGCGAGGAGCTCCGGCGGCGCCACGGGAGCGGCCTGTTCGTGTTGCCCCAGTGCTCCGCGGCCGGCGACCAGAGCCCACACCGCCAGATCGCCAAGAGCGCCGAGGACCGCATGCTGCAGCTCAAGTACGGGGGCGGCGTCGGGCGCCCGCTCAACGCCGCGCTGCGGACCGAGATCGCGCGCCGCCTCGCCGCGGCCATGGATGACGTCGAACCCGCGGTGCGCCAGGACCTGTGCGACGAGGCGGTCATCCGGCACGAGAGTCGCCTCCTCGACCTGGAGCACTGGCACGTCACCGACGCGGAGTATGACACGCTGCAGGAGCAGCTCGCACAGGCGCAGGCCCGGCTCGCGGAGCTGGGCGACAGCGACCCGCTCGGGGGCGAGTACTCGTCGCTGCGCTCGCACGTGATCTGGTGCGAGGGCGCGGCGCGGCGCTATGAGAACCCGGTGCCCACAGTGCCAGCCGAAATCAACGTGCTGCGCCTGGGTGACATCGCGTTCGCCACCGCGCCGTTCGAGTACTACCTCGACTACGGCGACCGGATCAAGGGCCGCTCGCCGGCGCTGCAGACGTTCGTGGTACAGCTCACCGTCGGGGGCTCGTATCTCGCCACGGAGCGGGCAGCGCGGGGCCTGAGCTACGGGGCTGTCCCGGCGAGCTGCAAGGTCTCCCCGACCGGCGGGCAGCAGATCGTGGATGAGACGGTCGCGATCCTCGAGGAGATGTTCGCTCAGGAGTAGCTGCCCTCTTGGACACCCCTGTCTGGACCTTGATGCAGTGTCGGAGGTCCGGGCGGGAATGGTCGCCGATTCCGACTTGGGGGAGGGGAGCAGTGGCTTCCCGGCGTCCAGCGCAACGCCGTCGTCAGGCGAGGCTTGGCTCTCCTGAGTCCGTACGTGTGGCGCAGCCGAACGCCTCTGAGGCCCCGCGGCCTGACAGGCCTCAGGCGGCGCGGAGAGTGTCGCTGGCAGCCTGATGGCGAAGTCAGAACCGGATCGCCAGCGGCGGGGCGATCTCGAAGGCCTGGACGTTATGTATCCAGGTGGCTTCCCCGTGGGGGAGCCAGCACCCGTGCATAGCGTCGGCCTCCGCGATGGTGCCGGGGTGGACCCTCGATCGCAGCCTGGGAGTGCCTGCGGTAGTGCCGATTCCGCCGTTGGTGGGGGCCGCCGGACCGGCTGGTACTGGATGCACTGGGCTACGTGTCTTGCTCCAGGGCCGACGGCGAACTGCCCTTCGAAGTCGTCAACCGCGCCTACGGGCGCACCAGCCTGATCGTGACCACCAACCTGCCCTTCGAGGAGTGGACCGAGACCATGGGCAGCGAGCGCTTGACGGGCGCTCTGCTCGACCGGCTGACGCATCGGATCCACATCCTCGAGGCCAATGGCGAGCGCTACCGCCTCCGCGAAAGCAAGCAGCGCCTCAAGAGGCACGCTCCCGAACAGCCCTAACAAGCCCAGACCAGGCAGGGGAACAGACCATCGAGGAAGTACACTAACAGTAGGACCCGGTGCCGCAGTTTCCGGCTGCCACCCACCGCACTTGTCAACGGGCGTATGCACGGGGTTCCCGGCGAACCCCTGCCAGGGCTGAGTTCACCACGGCCACAGAGGCTACGGGCTACCGAGAGGAACAGGCCCTCCGCGTGTCAGGAGTAGGTCCATACGCACGCTCGCCCTGGAGGGTACGTGGCTTGTCCGCATACCCCCGGCAGCGGCCTACGAGACCATCACCGACTTCGAGCGATTCCCGGTCCACTTCCCGGCAGTCGCCAGGTCGGTCCGGGTCGTCAGCCGAGAAGGCCGTCGGTCCGTCGTCGACGCGCAAACGAAGGCGTTCCCCGGAAGCAAGACCTACCATGTCCGGATGGAGGGCGGGTTGTGCCCGCCGGACGGGTTCCGGGCCACGAACTACCCATCACGCATGGGAGTTGACGGCAGGGCAGCGTTGGGTTACAATATCGTCCCTTCGCGTGCTAACTTCGCCTGCGCAAGGCGGAACGGGGGCGCGGACTTGGGTATCGGCTTAGTGCGCCCCTCTCTGGCCTAATGCGCCACGCAGCCACTGTTCTCCCTGTTACTGTTTACTGTCGCTGATTGCTCGGGATGCCGCCCCGCAGGAGCGGGCGTGTGCAACGCCCCTCCGTCCAGCTCTTTTGGTGCCCTGAGGACGGTCCGGGCAGAGGTGGCGCATGACAGATGAGCGGAAGACAAAGGCGGAGCTCATAGCGGAACTGAGGGCCTTGCGCCAGCAAATGGCGCAAGGCGAGGGGAACGGCGACGGGTCCGTGGGGGCCCCTGCGCATCCGGCTGCGCGTGGGGATACGGTGGCCGTGCCGGACCAGTTCCGCCCCATATTCGACGTAGCACAGCGGCACGTCGCGGAGTACTTCGCCGACAAGCAGGAGACGCCGCAGCAGGGCACCATCGAGATCGGCGGGGAGCGCTACGTGTTGGTGCGCGCAGCGTCGATGTCGGTCGAGTTCTTCGACCTCGTGATGGCGCTCTACGCTGACCGCGGCAAAGCGGCAGCGGCCAGCATCGCCGCCAGCTTCCTATTCGATGTCGCCCACGCGATCGGGAAGGCCGATGCCAAGGTCTTCCACCAGAAAATGGGCTTGGTGGACCCTATCGAGAAGCTCTCGGCGGGCCCCGTGCACTTCGCGTACTCCGGCTGGGCCTTCGTAGACATCCTCCCCGAGTCCAGCCCCTCGCCCGACAACGACTTCTACCTCATCTACGACCACCCCTTCTCCTTCGAGTCGCACTCCTGGCTGACCAAAGGTCGACAGACCACGTTCCCGGTGTGCGTGATGAACGCGGGCTACTCGTCGGGGTGGTGTGAGGAGAGCTTCGGTATTCAACTGGTTGCCACCGAAGTCGAGTGCAAAGCGAAGGGCGACAAGCACTGCCGCTTCATCATGGCGCCCCCGGGACGGATCGTGGACCACATCGCTCGGTACGCGGAGCAGAGTCGCGCCAGAGGCGGGGCAGAGGCCTTCACGATCCCGGAGTTCTTCGGGCGCAAGCGGGTGGAGGAAGAGCTGTACCGAGCCAAGCGAGATGCGGAGGCGGCGAGCCGAGCCAAGAGCACCTTCCTGGCCAACATGAGCCATGAGCTGCGCACTCCCCTCAATGCCATCATCGGCTACAGCGAGCTGTTGGAGGAGGAGGCAGAGGACTCGGGCTATCAGGAGATGCTGCCCGACCTGCGAAAGGTCCACGCTGCCGGGAAGCATCTGCTAACTCTGATCAACGACATCCTGGACCTGTCGAAGATTGAGGCCGGTAGGATCGACTTCTACCTCGAGAGCATTGACGTGCTGCACACGGTACAAGAGGTCGTCAGCACGGTGGCTCCCCTCGCGGACACGAACGAGAACCGGCTGGAGCTACGGCTGGCGGACGAACTGGGCAGCATGTACACCGACCTCACGCGGCTGCGCCAGTGCCTTTTCAACCTGCTGTCGAACGCCTGCAAGTTCACGCGCCAGGGCACAGTGACGCTGGAGGTGACGCGCGAGCACGAACCGGCGGGTGACTGGCTGGTCTTCGCCGTCGCGGACACCGGCATCGGCATGACGCCCGAGCAGATCGGCAAGATCTTCGAGCCCTTCACACAAGCCGACGCCTCCTCCACCCGCGACTATGGTGGCACCGGCCTGGGGCTGACCATCACGCGACGCTTCTGCGAAATGCTCGGCGGGTCTATCGCGGTCGTCAGCGAACCCGGACAGGGCTCCATCTTCACAATCCGGCTGCCGATCGAGGCCGCGCCGACCGTGCACGAAGTGCCGGGACTTGTCGAGGTGCCGCTGGCGGAGCCGGTGCTGGATGGAACAGCCACCCGCGTCCTGGCCATTGATGACGACCCGAGCGTTCTGGAGTGGATACAGCGCGCCCTGGGACGAGCGGGCTATCAGGTGCTGACCGCGAGGAGCGGCAGAGAGGGCCTGGAGCTCGCGCGCGAGGCGCGGCCCCACGCCATCACCCTCGATGTGCTCATGCCGGAAATGGACGGTTGGGCCGTGCTCACGGCTTTGCAGGCTGACTCCGAGTTGGCCGACATCCCGGTCGTGGTGATGACCGTGCTGGAAGAGCAGAACATGGGCTATGCCCTGGGGGCTACGGAGTACTTGACCAAACCGGTGGACCGCAGCCGCCTGCTGGCGGTGCTGGACCGCTACCGTCACGAGGTATGTGGTCACCCGATCCTGATTGTGGATGATGAGCCGGGCGCTCGCGAGATGCTGCGGCGGACCGTGGAGAGAGGCGGCTGGACGACAGTGGAGGCCGAGAACGGCCACGCGGCCCTGCAGCGGATGGCGGATATGGAGCCCGGCCTGGTCCTGCTGGATCTGCTCATGCCGGTCATGGATGGCTTTGAGTTCCTCGAGGTGGTGCGCACCCGTGAGAAGTGGCAGGCGCTGCCGGTGGTTGTGGTCACGGCCAAGGAGTTGACCGACGAGGACCGGGAGCGACTCAGTCACCAGGCGCAGCAGGTCATGCAGAAGGGCGCCTACAGCAGCGAGGAACTACTGCGGGTCATTGGTCGGTTGATCCCCACGCGCAGCAGGGAGACCGACTGACACCGAGCCCAGGACGAGTGACGGTGGCAACGTCCGCTGCCGTGGCAGTGTGCCGGGGTGCAGGGCGGGCCTTCATTCCTGACTGGAGGGTTTGACGGTGCCAAGGATCCTGCTCGTCGAGGACAATGAGGAAAACCGCGACATGCTGTCGCGCCGCCTAGTGCGCGAGGGCTACGACCTCATTACGGCCGTGGACGGGGCGCAGGGGGTGACGATGGGGACGGCCGAACAGCCGGACCTGATCCTGATGGACATGAGCCTCCCCGTGCTCGATGGCTGGGAGGCTACCCGCAGGCTGAGAGCCGCGCCGGAGACGGCGCACATCCCCGTCATCGCCCTCACGGCCCATGCCATGGCGGGGGATCGTGAGAAGGCCCTGGCAGCCGGCTGTGACGACTACGACATCAAGCCGGTGGAACTGCCCCGTCTGCTCCGGAAGATGAAGGACCTGCTGCAGGGGAGCTCACAGTGACATCTCCCCAGAAGCCCGCAAGCGACGACCGACAGGAGCCAGGCGATGGCGCGTCCGGTGCGGATGAGGCGCGAGCTCACGACGCGCTCATCAGCCACCTCCGTCACGAGTTGCGGACTCCTGTCAACGCCATCCTGGGCTACGGCGAGATGCTCCTGGACGACCTCCAGGAGGCAGCGGACCGCGATGAGCGACACCAGCGCGTTGCCGCAGACCTGGCGCACATCATCGGCGCCGGACGCGGCCTGCTGGAAGTCATCAACAGCGTGCTGCACGCCGACCTCGTCGAGGAACGGGGGAGCGACTTCGACGTGGCAGCGGCCGGCGCTCAGATCCGGCACGAGCTCCGCGACCCCCTGAATGCGATCGTGGGCTACTGTGAGCTGCTACAGGAGGATGCGCCGGCAATTGGCCGTAAGGAGATGCTGCCGGATCTGGAGCGCATCCATACGGCTGCCCGCAAGCTCGAGAGCCTCATCGAGAACCTCGTGGGCTTCACGCGGGCAGAGGCTGTCGGCGCCGAGCCGGCGCCAGTGAACGTCGAACTCGTAGACCTGGTGCAAACAGCCGTCAGCGCCGGTCAGACAGCCGCCGCCAGGCCGAGCGAGACGCCCGGCGGGCTGGTGCTGGTCGTCGACGACAACGAGATGAGCCGTGACGTGCTGCGCCGACGGCTGGTGCGCGAAGGCTACTCCGTCGTTGAGGCTGACAGCGGCCGGCAGACCATCCAGTTGATCGGCGAGTGCAGTCCGGACCTGGTGCTGCTCGACATCGTCATGCCCGGCATGAGCGGGTTCTCGGTACTGCAGCACCTCAAGGCCGATGCCGAGCTACGCGACATCCCCGTCATCATGGTCTCAGCCCTGGAGGATATGGCGAGCGTTGTGCAATGCATCGAACTCGGGGCTGAGGACTACTTGCCCAAGCCGTTCGATCCTGTCCTACTGCGGGCCCGGGCCGGTGCGTGCGTAGAGAAGAAGCACCTGCGCGACGGTCAGGCTGAGCTGCACCGGCAGTTGCAGGCGAGCTACGACCAGCTACGGGAGTTGGAGTCGCTGCGCGACAGTCTCACCGGCATGATCGTGCACGACCTGCGGACTCCCCTGGCCTCCATCATGGCCGCCCTGCAGACCATGGGAAGCATGGGCGAGCTTGACGACCTCCAGCAAGAGATGCTCGCCATGTCCATCGGGGGGTGCGGAACGCTGCTGGGCATGATCAACGACCTGCTCGACATCAGCAAAATGGAGACCGGCTCGCTCGAGCTGGAGCGCGCTGAGCTGGACCCCGCCGGGCTGGCGGAACGCTGCGTGAAGCAGGTGGGGACGCTGGCCCGCAAGAAGGGGCTTGATCTCCGACTTGAGGTCGAGCAGCCGGTGCCAGCGCTGGCAGCCGACGAGGACAAGCTGCGACGGACGCTGGTCAACCTACTGGGCAACTCGATCAAGTTCACGCCCCAGGGCGGAGTCACTCTGTCCGTGCGCCACGATGCGGCCGACGGGACCGTCTGCTTCGCGGTCTGTGACACGGGGGAGGGCATCCCGAGAGACGCCTTCGAGCGTATCTTCGAGAAGTTCGGGCAGGTCGAGACGCGCCAGGCCGGGCGGAAGATGTCCACCGGCCTGGGTCTGACCTTCTGCAAAATGGTAGCCGAGGCCCACGGTGGGCGCATCTGGGTGGAGAGCGAGCTTGGGGTCGGCAGCGTCTTCTCTCTGGCGATTCCTCTGGGCTGCTCTTCTCGCGAACCCCATCTGGTTGCTGAACCATCCTGAAGTCGGGGGAGTCTCTTCGGTCTGAGTGAGCCGACGGTCGGTTCGGGGTGAGCGTGGACTCCTGGAGCCAGGCTGCGCCGCACAGTGAGGCCGGCAAAGGCAAAGCGTCGGGCCGTCGTCGCCAACTCCCGGCACTCCTCGCTGGCCAGCTAGTGTTCTGTCAATAAAATACCGATACAGTTAGGAAAGGATCTCGGAGTCGCTGTAGAATAGGCAGAGCATCACCGCGGAGGAGTGATGCATGCCTGGCCCACGCGCCGTCCCGATTGTCCTATCCGACGCTGATCGTGCGCACCTTGAGAAGACCGTTCGTCAGCAGACCGCGCCGCAACGCATGGTGTTGCGCAGCCGCATTGTGTTGCTGGCTGCCG